>JBNKFP010000024.1:0-20351 GCA_050289365.1 Cellvibrionaceae bacterium
GGCGTTGATACAACATATTTCCCGCCATATTTCAGTTCAGCCTGGCGACTTGATTTTTACCGGCACGCCCGCGGGTGTTGGGCCGGTCACGTCTGGGGATAGCTTGCTTGGCCAAATGCAGGGTCTCCCTTTTGCCTTAACTTTAGAGATTTGCGGCTAAACACCAGAAGCAGTCTTTGCAGCGGCTTGCAGACTTAACTACAATCCACACCCCTGATGTATTAAAGCGGTGCCCAGTGAATAAGCTCAATCCTCGCCAACGAGAAGCGGCCAAGTACATTGATGGCCCCTGCCTAGTCCTGGCGGGGGCTGGCAGTGGCAAAACCAGCGTGATCACCAAAAAAATCGCCTACTTGATCCAAGAGTGCGGCTATCCTGCCCGCCATATTGCCGCGGTAACCTTTACCAACAAAGCGGCGCGGGAAATGAAGGAGCGGGTAGGCAAATTGGTTCGAGGCAAAGCGTCTCACGGCCTGACTGTCAGCACTTTTCATAACCTCGGCCTCAATATCATTCGTCGAGAGCACAAAACCTTGGGATTTAAATCTGGCTTTTCCATATTTGACGCCGAAGACGCTCGCACCTTACTGAAAGAACTGATGCTGCGCGAAAGTGATATGAGCACCGAATTTTTGGATATGCTCCAGCATCAGATTTCCAATTGGAAAAGCGCGCAAACATCCCCTGATGCCGCCTTAAGCAAGGCCGCCAGCGAGGGCGAGCAAACCTGGGCGCTGGTCTATGAACGCTATAACCGAGCCCTGCAGGCCTACAATGCCGTGGATTTTGACGATCTCATCCGATTGCCGACGGAGTTATTCAGCAACCACCCAGAAATCTTAGAACGCTGGCAGAGCCGTATTCGCTATTTGCTGGTGGACGAATATCAAGACACCAATACCAGCCAATATCTGATGGTGAAACAGTTGATCGGCCATCGAGGTGCTCTGACCGTGGTTGGTGATGACGACCAAAGTATTTACGCCTGGCGCGGTGCCAGGCCAGAAAATCTGACGCTGCTCAAACAAGACTTCCCCAATTTGCATGTGGTGAAGCTTGAACAAAATTACCGTTCCACAGCCCGCATCCTCAAAGTTGCTAACGACGTTATCGCCCACAACCCCCACGAATTTGACAAGCAGCTTTGGAGTGACTTGGGCATGGGTGAGCCGCTGCGCGTTATCCGCTGCGCCACCGAGGACGCAGAAGCAGAGCGGGTGGCCACTGAAATTCTCAATCAGCGCACCCGCCGTCAATGCGAGTACCGGGATTTCGCAGTGCTCTACCGCGGCAATCATCAATCGCGATTATTGGAAATCAAACTCCAGCAATATCAAATTCCCTACGCCATGAGCGGCGGCACCAGTTTTTTTGCGCGCACGGAAATCAAAGACATCATGGCTTATTTACGGTTATTGGTGAATCCAGAGGACGATAACGCCTTTTTGCGCGTGGTTAATACCCCACGCCGCGCCATAGGAACAGGCTCCCTGGAAGCATTAGGACGCTACGCCAACGAGCGCCACATCAGTTTACTTGAGGCCTGCCACGAAGTGGGACTGCAAGCCGTGCTGCCGAAAAAGGGGCTGGAGCGAATACGCAATTTCTGCCTGTGGCTGGATCGCGTACGCGCCCATTGCCACAAAAATGAACCCACCACGGCAATCCGCGAAATGATCGAAGACATCGATTACGAAGGTTGGCTGCATCAAAACGCCTCGTCGCCCAAGGTAGCAGCACGGCGCATGGAAAATGTTTGGTATTTGGTGGACTCCATAGGCAAAACCTTGGAGCGCAATGAAGACGAGAGCAAAAACAACGAAGAGAATCTCAAAGCCGCCATAGCGCGCATGGTTTTGATGGACCTGCTCGACCGCCAACAGGAAGAGGATGACAGTGACCAGGTGCAGCTCATGACTCTGCACGCTTCCAAAGGGCTGGAATTTCCACATGTGTTTATGGTGGGTATGGAAGAAGATTTACTGCCCCATCGCAGCAGTATTGAAGAGGATAATATCGAAGAGGAGCGTCGGCTGATGTACGTGGGCATTACCCGCGCGAAAAAAACCCTCACTTTGACCCTTGCTGGCACGCGCAAACAGTTTGGCGAAAAGAATGAGACCACGCCCAGCCGCTTTATTGAAGAAATGCCTGAAGAGGATGTGGTGATGGAAGGCTTTGGTACCGCCAGTAAAGAACAAGTGGCGCAAAAAGGGGCAGAGACGATTTCCAATATTTTAAATATGTTTGACTAGCCCCCAAAGCTCGCTAGGTTGTCGATATAGACTCCCTAGCTCGACACTTAGCGCAAACTCCGACGACGTTGGGCAACCAATCCACCGGCCAATAGCAGTACAAGCCAATCGATCGAACCGCCTTTCTTCTTACGTTTAGCTCGCAATGGACGCTCCAAATCGGCAGCACTGTTGATGTTGTCATCAATCACAGTAATGCTTTGCACTATGACCAAATAATCTTCTGGCGCTTCGCTAAAGTCTGTCGAAGTTGCGGGTAAAGAGCGAAGGGGAGTATCAGACAGAGCTCCACCATAGTTACGTATTTGCAAAGCCGCAATGGCATCCACTACAGCCATACCATCGCCAATGACTTGGCCAAACACCGTAAACCCGCCATTTTGCTGATCCAAGTTGGATGCGTTGTTTTTCAAATTAATAAACCATTGGCTGGTGGCGCTGTCGGGATCGCCGCCCAACTTAGCCATTGCTATGGTGCCGCGGATATTGCTGTACTTAGGTTCGTTTTTAGGTGACCAAGGCGTGTCAATTTTGTCGAACACCGAATCATTTACCGTATAGCCACCGCCTTGCACCACAAAACCGGGTACAGAGCGGTGCACAAAGCTGTTTTGGTAGGCATCCGCGGCTAAATAAGTTAAAAAATTGGTAACGGTTAGGGGCGTCGTATCATCGTATAGGTTAACGTCAAAATCACCCATATTCGTTTGAAAACGCACTATAGTGGCATGAGCGGACAAACTGCCCATCAAACATGTAACAGCCACAGCCAAACAGTTGATAAATTTAGAAAAACGCGTATTCATGAATCTCTCTCAATGGAATTTCGCCAGTTAAAAGTCGGGCATTATTCCATTGAATGAGACCAAATTGTGTAGGTTTTTGTAAAATCGGTGACCCAGTAGAGGATTGGTAATGCAGTAAGTGGGGCTGCCCCTGCTCGGTTTTGGCATCAGTGGTTTTTTACGATCGCGTCCAAATCTGCAACAGAAGCCTGCTCCGTCAGTTTTGAGTTCGCCACGGCATTGCGCCCAAACCGAAATAGATTGGCAGTAAGCACCATATTCTGCGCAACGGAAGGGCTGAGAATCTGACGGCGCTCATACTGCAAAATGGTTTCTTGCAAACTCTCGTCCTTTGTCATACCAGAATGAACCGCATTCGCATCGTGCCTCAATGCCCAGTCGAATTTACCCAGTACGATGTAAGCGGCCACTAAATTGCGGTGCAGCGCTTGGCGGACCTCCACCAGTTCAGGCTGCTTATTCATCGCTTCAATCACGTCTTTAAGCTGCGCTTCCCACAGTTGACTCGCTTTGAGCAGAGCTTCCTGCCCATCCACGGTTGGACCGAATTGCTGGTATTCCGCTATCCCACTCAAAGCCATATCCAGGGCATCGTTGGCTCTTTTAAAGCGACTTTGATTCACCAAGCGAAACAATTTGAAATCCACTGATTGCAACTGCAAAGCCACATCATCGGCCATGTATTGCTCCATTTGCTGTACTGACTTAGCAATGACTTGCCGCTGTGCGGATGTCTGCCAAGCCAATTTTTGCTTTTCAAATTTCTGGGTGACTTCTGCCACGGAACTGCATTGACCGCGCCCGAATTGGGTGGCGCCATCGGTCTTCATCTCCTGGCGCAAAAGTACCTTGCGCGAGTGGGTATCCGCAATTTGGAATACGATTTTGGGGCCGCGATAATGAATTTTTAAATAGGAACTGGATTTATTTGCCCCGTTGCAATTCAGAGTTTCATTTTGTGATTCTACTTCCACCACTTCAAGCTCGCCTTCAACCGCATAGGCAAAACGCAAAGCATCATAGTGAATACCATCAATCGATATACCTGGAAAACGCATAATTTGCGCTTGTGCAGGGACCACTTCTGCAAAATTTTGTGCGAACGCGTGACTCACCAAAGGCAGGCTTAAACACATTGGCAACAACCACACTAGGCCCTTTTTAATCACAGCAGATCGTTTAGGTGACAGTAGACTATTTTGCAGCATATCCAGAACTCGTTGATTTGGCATCACTTTTACCCCCTAGCCAATCGACATCAACCTGGGGAACATCCCCTAAACTATAGCCAATATCCAGATGAATACAGTGCCAAGTGACGTTGATTTATGCCCATTTCTAGATCAATTTGGTATTAAATCTGCGTAACCCATCACCCGACACATGAATAAAAAGACTAAACTTCAGGATTATGTCCTGTTCCACCGAGGTTGGACCGACAAATTTGAGAATTAGACTTTGATGGGAGTTTGACCATGGTGCGCTTTGGACTTTTGGTTGTTTTTGTCTGCTTTGCCTTAGTCGCATGCGAAGGGGGAAAACCCAAAAACCGTGATGGCAACGCTCTAGAAACGACATATCCCTATATCCAGGACAGTCCTTATGCCGGGGTGTTGAAAAGATGCATTCAAGCGACTTCAGAAGACGCTTCATGCACCCTGGCGACCCTACCGCCAATCGCCATGACCTCTGCCGTCCCAACTGTCGACGACATAATGGATCGCGTCCTCGTTTCCCATGAGTGGATGGGATCAAACTTCAGAGAACTTTTGGAAGTCTTGCCCGAAGACTTACACTCCATGTTCGGTGCGGTTACAGCTGTCGTCATAGGCGCCGAAATTCGTCCTTCATACTACTGGCACATGACTGGCGCTATCTATCTGGATGCGGGCAACGTCTGGCTTACCTATGCTCAGCGGGACATGGTAACCACCAAGCACGACTACCGTCAGGCCTTCGCGGATCCGATGAGCTTTCGGTCAGTTTGGCGGCGTACTCAAAACGGCTTACCTTACGAATATCAGCAATCAACTCATGTGGTAAATGGCAGGGCCCTGAACGACCTCGTGGTGCCCATGGCATCTCTGCTCTACCATGAGCTCGCCCATGCCAACGATATTATGTCGCCATATAACTACGATAAGATAGACCTTTCCCGAAGCATTTACAGTTCGGGCAATAGCCTTTATCAAGATTTTCCGTCTACGGATTTAGCGGCGCAGTATCCACTTGAATCACCATTGATGATGCGGATGGCAGCAATTTTGTATCGAGGCGAGGCGCCGGACGCCAATGATATTGCGGTTACGGCTGCGGAGGTTGGTAGCAATTTTGCCGAAGATCGAGCCAATGACGACTATGCCTACACTACCCAATATGAAGATTTGGCCATGTTAATCGAAGAATTCATGTTAAAAATCCATTTCAATGTGGACCGTGACACAGCTTTTACCTCCGCACCTCTAGAAAATGGCATCTGTGAGCAATATGTTGTTCAGTGGGGCGTGCGCAACCGGATTGGCGAGGCGCGCGTCATAGAGCGTCTGCAGTTTGTGTTGGAAAAACTGTTTCCAGAGCGAGACTTCAGCGCAGACTTAGCGGCCCTGCCAGCCCCAACCGCTCTCCCCACTGACAAACATTGGTGCAACTATTACTTGCCCGATGAAGAAGTACCTATGGGGAAACCTGGTAGTCAGGGTTTCGGCCAGACCGGTGTACCCTATGAAAATACTGTGCGCCCCTATCGCGTCTTTAAATTTTAGGTATGGCCTAACGCCGGACCTTGGGGCCTAGATAAGAATAAACGGAGCCCCTACCTGTGCAGCGCATTTGCAATTATCTTGTCATATTGACGGTCATCGTGGCCATGGTCGGCTGTGGTGGCGGAGCCACTGCGACTCGAGAAGAACTCAGTGATCTAAAACCTTATAACAGCGCCAGTCAGTATCGCGACCAACTGGTGCCTTGCGCCATGGCAAACGCACCATGGAGTTCTTGCGCCTTAAGTACTCTGCCCCCTCTTGCGATGGAAATTCCTGAACCCTCCTTTGACGACGTGATGTCGCGAGTGGTGGTCTCACACGACTGGATGGGCCAGCGATTTGAACAGCTATTAGAGCGCCTTCCCAAGGACATGCTCTACCTATTTGGTGCGGTCACTGCGATCGTAATCGATGCGGATATTCGCCCGTCTTATTATTGGAATATCACCGGCGCTATTTACCTGGACCCCGCCAGTTTGTGGCTGACTCTGGAAGAAAAAGACAGCATCAATCGCAAACAGGATTATCGCGCTGGCAACGAGAGTGAAATGCGTTTTCGAGTGTTTAGCCGGTTGGCCATCGATGGTGCCGATGCCTATCGCGGCTACGGCCTAGACAGTACCGAAGAACGGACCATTGACGACATTGTCATTCCGATGGCCAATTTACTATTTCATGAGCTGGCACACGCCAACGATCATCTCGCCAGAAAATCCTATGCCGATGTGGATGTGAATCGCTCCATATCATCGATTACCGACAGCTTGCGCAATCAATACCCATCCACCCGTCTAAAAAAGGATTACCCACTGCAATCGGATGTACTGTTTCAAGTGGCGGATATTTTTTACCGCGGCTATCAACCTACCGAAGAGCAAACCTTTTGGACTGCAGCCATGATGGGAGAGGCTTTTGCTACCGATGGTGCCAGTGACATCTACAACTATTCGTCGCAATTCGAAGATCTTGCAATGCTGTTTGAAGACGCGATGATGTATATACATTTCAACGTTATCCGCGAATTGGCTTTTATTGAAACGCCCGACCAAGTGGTGCCTGGCTGTGGTGACCTGACGATTGCATGGGGCCAGCGCAATCGCATTGGTGACCCTTGGACCAAACAACGGGTACAATTCGTATTGCAAGAAATATTGCCCGACCGTGACTATCGGGATCGTGTGGACGCCCTAGCAGACCCAACCCCCCTAACGCCCGGCACAGATTGGTGTGAAATGGTCAATCAACAGCGAGCTCTGAGCAGCCAACTCAAACAACATTCCAGCCGCCCCGAATTGCAAGCCTATAAACCCAACCGATACCTACAGAAATGATACCGACGACAACAAGGTGTCCAAACGGATTTCTACAAAATGGCTGCGGCATTTGTCGCCTGCTGCTGCTCTGCAGTGAAAGGCGGCAAATTAATTAACAAATTAGTTAATTTTAACGACAAAATAATTCAGATCATTTGACAACATTGGCTTTCTACACTTGATTGATGTTATTTAACAACCGGTTAAAATAACGCCATAAAGTTACAATAACCTTTTGCCCATTGAGTCGCTCCCTAATGCCACTAGATTCCGTACTAAATGCAATCGGCAAGACCCCTTGCGTTCAAATCCATAACCTTTCCGAAAAGCACATACACCTGTATGCCAAGCTGGATTTTTTGAACCCCGGATTATCCTCTCAGGATCGAGTCGCACTCGCTCATATAGAAGCCATGGAGCACGACCACTCACTCAAACCCCACTCAACCTTGATTGCCGTTGCCAATGCACAATGGAACCGCTCTCTGGCCATGGTCTGTGCGCAAAAAAACTATCGCCTAGTACTCTTAACAGCGACGCCACCAGAGGCCAACGAGATTAAATTACTGCGCATACTGGGGGCCGATTTTTTACCCTGGCCGGCATCGGAACGCCACCTTTCAGAACATGACTACGCAATTGCCACTGCGACAAAGGAGGGGTGGTATTTTCTGGAACGAGACAAACCCACTCACCCCAACCCCGGTTTTTACGACAGCACCGCCTATGAACTGTTTAATAGCTTCTCTGAAAAAACCATCGATTTTTTATTTTTGCCGTTAAATGAAAATGCTCAAACCCAATATCTGGTTCAGCAAGTTCATCGCTACAGCCCAACCACCAAAATCATTCTGTGTCACCTGCACGAAGATTTAACGAACAGCGCATTTAATCAACTTGATGAAAACCAAGTTCAACAATGTTTTGCCCAAGAACGGGAAACCCTTCTACAAATCCCCACTCATGCCGCGAAGTGGGGCTGTGTGATGGCAGCCCAACAGGAAGGGATTTTAACGGGCATATATGGGGGCGCAGCCCTCGCCGCGGCCGTCGCCTTGGCGCAGCGACTCACGAATGAGCAAACTTTGGTGTGTCTCTTCCCCGACCGCATTGAGGCCTACCTTCATCATGAAAACTTCGACATTTCCGCCAACGGCCTCGGTTTACCGGAGGTTCACATAGCGACAGGTGACGAAGTCAAGCAAAGCCAACAATTAGCGATCAAGCTGCCAGTAATGGAAGTGGAGGAAAACGAGCCCTTAATTACCGATGTCACCGAACAAATGCTCAAGCAATTCATCAATAACCCAGACAATCCCGTGGTGATGTTTGGTTTAGAGCGCTGCGAATTTTGTTGGGCCACCCGTAAATTGTTTAAGCTTTTAGACGTACCGGTGCACTGCGTTGACCTCGACTCTGCCGCGTACTTACCCTGTCAACTGGGTGAAAAAATACGCGCCACCTTAATTGAACATACCGATTGTCACAGCTTGCCACAGGTGTTTGTTCGCGGCGAATTTATCGGTGGCAGCCTGGAAGTTTTTGATATGGCCAATAACGCCTCTCTACAGCGTAAATTGGATCAGCACCGGGTCCCCCACAATCGTGTACTCAACATAGACCCTTACGTCTTATTACCCGGCTGGATGCACGATCACTCCATGTAGATAATTGCATCTATTATTGCGTAATCTATGTCTATTCTCTGTTCGGTATAGGCGTGTGGTTCGCCGACACTATCCTATTGAATTCAACACCTTAGAACACAAAACAAAAACCCCCAAGTAAGACAGGAAATAAAACGAGCGTTTTTATCCTTTTTCAATTCAGGTTACATTCAGCCAATGACCTATACTCTAATATAGTAGTTTCTGATATGGAAACGTCGGATATCGAAGTACAAGCCTGTGTATTGGGCATAGCTAAAAATTAGGCATTTTTGTTTGCAGCAAAAGAACTTCCGTTGACGCGGTGTAAATGTGGATCGAGAGCACGGAGATCGCAGCAAACAAGAAGGGCTATTTTCAGTCGTGTCCGTTAGCCGTTGCGGGCTTCGTGGATCCAAGCAGTAGGACCACAGCAATCATGCTGTCGTTCTTTTTTGGTATAAGCGGAGGTAATTCATGCTTAGTGCAGATCGCAGTTGCATCAGCAATGTTATTCAACAACTCAATTCTGGTACGGTCATTTTTCAGGCTGCGCTTGACGCGAGTGATTCAGCCATTGCCCAAGAAGTATTTCATTGCGCAATTAAAGCGCGTACCTTTGCCAGTGACTATCTGCAAAAACTAGTGGCTATCGAAGATGATGATGCTCTGTTGCAACACGCCTTTGGCAGTGTTTTGCACAAACTCTATCCAGACATTCTACATAGGTTGCCGGAGGACACCAATCCGGCCCTGCTGCAACAGTTGGCTGAAGAGGAAAACAAAACCTTGACTGCCATGCAGTCGGCGGTCGACAACGCCAGTTCCGAAATTCTGAAAAAAGTACTTAAAGACCTCAACCCGAGACTAAACGGTGGTAGCGACAAAGTCATTTTTGAAAAAGCCTGCTAAACCTCGGCATCCAGCCAAGGTTTCACTATAGCTGCCACACGACTTATTTTTTGGTTATTTAGCTGGCGATAGTCAAGGTAGGGGCAGATCACACAGCGCCCTGCCGCGTAAACCCAAATATCTTCTGAAATAGCAACTGCTTGAGCTGCCCACGGCAGAGTGAAGCCATAGGTTTTGCCCGCAACGATGTGGACGCGATTGCTTGATACGAGAGGAGAGCTGAACAGAAGTGCTTCTTGGCAGGTGGCCTGCAGTAAAAAACAGTCGCGATATTCTTGCCAAGTTGAACTGTGATTTCCCGTCATTTCCGGCCACCCTAATTCAAATGCGAACTTGGCAAAAACATTAAACACTTTGCGCCAGTGATTACTGCAGCCGTTGACAATATAGCCTAGCTCTCCAGTTTGCAGAGCCCGCATTCCGACAAAATTCGGGTAGTCATCCAGTGGTGGACGATTATTGATGGCGAAAGCGAAGCGATAATCGGGGACCCCGAAACCCGCTTTGTGGCTCATAAGATTTCAAATTCCGTCCAATCCTCTAGTGATTGGTCATGTACTTCCAGGTCTAAAACTTTGGCATTTTCTGGGCCGTGACTCAGCCAAAGCAACATGGCATCAATGTCTTTCTGCTCACCACATACGACTCCCTCCACCTGTCCATCCGGCAGATTTGTCACCCAACCCACCAAGTTAAGCTGCTTTGCTTGGCGCAGTGTACTGGCGCGAAAAAATACCCCCTGCACTCGCCCGGTTACCAAAAATGATTTTGCGATACGCATTCGGCTCTCCCCCTAAGTTGCCATCAACGTGCTGAATTTAAACACAAGCTGGGCTTACATGAAAATTTGATTAAACTTTTTGCGGAGTCATATTTCTTTTTTATATCCGTGCCATACTGAAGATCGCTACAACCCGTATCGAATACACTAAATTATCCATTGGCGCCAATACACAGCAGAGGTTTATGGAACTCAAGCCCCCTAGTGAATCTAGCTCCCATAGCGTAACCATGCCGAAATCCTCTCACTGGCAAAATCGAATGCCAAACTTGTTACCGCGTTGGTTCCGACTGCCCTGGATCCCCATTGCCGCCCTTGCTCGCAGCAAACATTACCTCAAGGCGAAGGCTCATGTGTGCGACACACGGCCAATACACAAGGTCGATCCTCGATTCTTATCATTTTCCATCGATATTTCCGTCTTAGCAGGCGGCTTCTGGTGGGAGGGAGGGAATGGCAGTCGTAAAGGTTTGGGGACCCTGCGAGTCGCCCCTCTGAATTTGAATAGTGCAAAACTGGACATACTCACGCAGGCACTGGGTCCGGCCTATTTGCGAATTGGCGGATCGGAGGCAGATAAAATTCATTATTTTACGGCATCTGCAGACGAACCCGACGCCTTAATTTTGCAACCCCAGACCTGGGATGACCTCCATAAATTTAAGGAGCGCAATCAACTGCAGCTGGTGTTTACCGCCAAATACGGTTTATTCAAACGCACTCAACACGGGCTCTGGCAAGACAACGAAGTCAGTACATTACTGGATTACAGCCGTGCCCACGATCAAACTATTGAAGTCATTGAACTGGGCAACGAGTTAAATGCGTATTGGGCATTTCACGGATTATCGTCGCAACCTCGCGCCCACCATCTCGCCGTGGATTACCACCGGTTTATTGACACGGTAAAAGCCGCTTTTCCCAACTGCAGGATTATGGGGCCCGGCAGCGCCTACTGGCCAAAATTAGGCGAGACGATAAAACCTTTTTCCAATATTACCAAACGCTTTTTAGAAGTTTGCCAGCAACAGAACAGTCATATCGATATCGTCGATTGGCATTATTACCCATTTCAAAGTACACGCTCGCCAGTACGCACTCGAGCAGCGAGTTTGCGCAATATGATCAAGCCCTCTGCACTGAACGACTTTGCCCGTTACAGTCACCAACTGAAAACCTGGCGCGACGAATATTGCCCATCAGCGCAATTGTGGACTGGCGAAACGGGCTCAGCCCAATGCGGCGGTCAACCAAAATTATCCGACCGATTTATTTCCTGCTTTTGGTGGGCGGATCAACTGGGCTTAGCGGCGCGTTCTGGCCATTCCGTAATGATTCGCCAAAGTCTGATCGGTGGCGACTACGGCATGATCGACCGCCTCACCCTCAAACCCCGGCCAGACTATTGGTTGAGCTGGATCTGGAAACAACTGATGGGCGAAGAAGTCTATGCAATTGACTGCAGCCATCACATGTTGCGCTGCTATTGTCACAACTACGCCCAAGGCCCCGGAAAAGTTTTGTTGATTATCAATTTGTCCAGCAAAGCAATTCACTTTGCAATTCCATCTCTCGGGCGGGTTAAACAACAATGGACACTCACGGCTAAACGCTTAAAAAGCCGCAAACTACGCATCAACGGCGAGAAAGCTCGCTACCGAGGTGGAAAATTCGAACTCAACCAGTTTCCAGAGCGCATCATCAGCGATGAGCTACCCGGATACAGCGTGAACTTTTGGCGGTTTGAAGAATAAACTGAAAACACCCTCAGCAAAAAATAGATTCCCCTGCCATTAACTGACGCTAAATCTATAGCCCACATCCCTCACCATCTGAATAAATTGTGGTTTTTTCGGGTCGGGTTCTATTTTTTTCCTCAAGGTATTAACGCAGCGATCAACGCTGCGGTGGGTGGTCAAAAAATGACTTCCCCAAACAGCATCGAGAATGATCTCTCGGGTCAGAGCCCGTCCTTCGCGACGCAGAAACAAACACAATAACGCATATTCTTTAGGTGACAACCGAACTTCCTCATCAGATTCGGGAATCAAAAGTTTATGCCGATCTACATCCAAAAGATATTTTCCAAAAGAATATTGAATAGGCTCTCGACTCTTATAACGCCGTAAAAACGCTTTGCACTTGGCATGCAATTGTTTGATACGAAAAGGCTTAGTGATGTAGTCGTCGGCCCCGATATTCAATCCGCGTACCACGTCTTGGTCCTCCCCCTTTGCCGTGAGCATGATTATAGGGGTTTCTATCTGCGCCTGACGCAGACTCGCGCAGACTTCAAAACCATTCATTTTCGGCAGCATGACATCCAACAAGATCAAGTCAAAGGTTTCGGATTTCACAATCTCCACGGCAGAGAGGCCATCCATTGCCGTTGACACAACATAACCCTGCCCAGTAAAACTGTCTTTTAAACCTCGAATGATGGCGTAATCATCTTCAACCAGAAGAATTTTAGCGTCCATTAACGTCCTCCGCTGTGATTGGCAGTTGAATGGTGAAGACACTGCCTTCACCAAGGGTAGATCGCACACTGATCTCTCCCTCGTGGGCAAGGACGATTTTGCGTGCAATGTGCAACCCCAGACCACATCCTTCGGTAGTGCAATTTAAATGGGGGTCAACACGGTAATACTGCTCAAAGATGCGGGACAGGTGTTTTTTACTGAGGCCTATACCCTTATCGCTAATTTCGATTTCTGCGAATTGCGCTTGCTTTTTGACGGTAACGCCAACAAACCGATTAACTCTCGAATATTTACAAGCATTATCCAAAAGATTCAACAATACGGTGAGCATTAAGCTTTTATCCGCCTGTACAAAAATCACCCCCTCATCCATAACGACTTCCACCTGCATCCCAAATTGCTGGAACTTCGTTTCCACTAAATGCAATGCTTCTTGCACTAAAACTTTAACATCCAAAAGCTCACAATAAGAGGCGAAACGTCCGCGCTCCAATCGCGAGAAAGTTAAAAAATTATCCACTAAACTGGTCAAACGATCATGTTCTTGACTGATAATTTCAATATACTCGCGCGTTTGCTGGTCAGCAGTGGCTCGCTTATCAATTAAATTATCCAAAAGAATCCGAACGGACGTTAAAGGCGTTTTTAACTCATGAGCGATCGTAGAAATGGCATCATTCTTTAATTTCGCCAAACGATTCTGCTTTTGAAAATGGCGATAGATAAAAATGGCCGACAGACACAAAAAGCCAATGACGGTCCAACCAGTAATAATGTACGCAGTAGCTCTGTTACTAACGGAACGATTTAGTAACTGATCATCCAACCATGACACAGTGATAAATACATCCTGCAGTGGCGGTGACAAACGCTGATACAGCAAACTGTTTTGATGGGTTGGGTGTGGTCTATTCGCCAACTCAATACGGGCCGAATGTGCGCCGAAAAGAGCGTTGAGTCTGTTTTGTAAATTTCTTTCAAGGAACTGAGCATCGACAAAATAACGCAACCTGTGACGCTTCTCTTTGCCCTGCAGTTGCACCAGTGTAATCGAATCGGCGCCTTCATCCAGGACTTGCCACATTTCGTCAAGATGATTTCCATCGATTAAATTATTGGCACGGGATTCAAACATGTAAACGGGCCAGAGAACCGACCTACCTTTTTCAGCAGCCAATTCCCGAACTTTGCTCTGCATAAACAAGCGCTTTCTAGACCCGATAGAAACCGTTCCATAGTCACTCAGGTAAACCTGCACTTGATCAAATAATGTATTCCATTCTTTACTGACATTTCGCTCATTAGCAGGATTGGTCAGAAGTTCCAATCCACGTACCAACGCCGTGATGAGTTCCGTATCAAATTGAGTGTTGTGCTCAATTCGATCAATCCTCGCAATCGCTAAATAGCCTTCGACAGCCGCCTGCATATTTCCTGCGCGCCAGTCGCAACGCGCCGCCGCAGCCAACAGATGAATTTTAAGTGCGTTGTTCGGCAACACATTGGCTAATTCGAGGTAGCTATCTCTCGCGGCAAGATAGTTTTTTTCGCCAAATTCAAGCTGCTCCGCACGCAGTACTTGTGCCGGGCGAGAGAGATATTCCAACTGAGATTCAATCGAAACGGGATATATGGGCTTTTCGTTGTCATCCATGATTACCACCGTACTAAAACGGCCATTTTCTGCAAGTTGTTGAAATACGGACCAAGGCGCTTCCTTACTCACCAGAAGTTCCGCTTTCTCAATGGCACTCAACCACTCCTCCAACCAGAGGCTAATTTGACGCTGAATATCGGTTCGGTAGAGTTCAACCAGTTTGCTGTGTACCACTTCCCTTTCATTGTCTACCGAGCGCAACATAAACCAGAGCAAGGCGATGATCGGCACCAATAAACCCAACACCACGACCATGGAAAACGGTGAAATCACGGCCTGCAGGTGTCGGGTAAATAAGCGCATTAGTAATCGATGCTTCTGACGATTTGATCAAACACAGGCTTCATATTGTCGAAATCTTCGGTTCGCACTCGAAATACAAATATCACCATTTTAGGCTTATGCGCTAACAAGACTTTATAATCGATCATCGGCTGATCATAGAAGCGAATAGCGGCCTGAAAACTCAAAGCGGAAATGCCGTTAAATTCAAATCGGGAAATGCTGTCCGGTAGAAATTTATATGACGTCAACCAGGAATTATCCCAATCGTTAATGACCTTCACTTCTGCCTCTAGGTCTAAACTGTCCCAGTCAAAGTCAGGACGATCGTAAATAAAATACTCTCCTGTGGCTTTATGGGCATTAAATGGGACCAGTTGTGTCCATTTGGTTTCGGGTTTTTTCGGGTCGCCGTGAAAATACAACCAATTCGGCGGCAAGGTCACGCTAAAGCCTTTGGGATCGTCGATAACCTGACCACTCAGATCCAGTTGTGCTTGGGTATTAGCGAGTTTCTGGATGACATCACCTTGAATAAATTGCACCAAATAACGGTTGGCATCATTGCTCACCCAGGCTTCCGCAAATAAAGCAGGGGCTCCATTGGCCAAGAAATCGACTTTGACATGCACACAATCAAACTTGCCTGCCGGCACCGTAGTCGACTCATTCATCGCCACAACGTTCAAGCGTGCTTCTATTCCCTGAAGAAAACTCACTGTTGTTTGGAAATTGTCGGTATAGGGGAGCCTACGTAACAGGTCTGAGAGCATTCCCTGATCATATTGGTTCGCCTTTTTAGGAAAGCTGTATTCGGTACCCTGATCCAAATCCTTAATTTGAATTTTGTCACTGTCCCCGAAAAACCGCCGGCCTTTATGATGAACGACTTGTTGACGGCCCTCAAGGAGATGATTAGTCGCCTCATCACTTGTGACCTGCCAATATTCTTGATGCCTTATACCCGGAGTAAACATAACTAATTCGGTTTTCCAGGTCGCAACTTGATTTTTATCGGCGGGTTCCCGTGTTTTCCGTTGGGTAATGTATTTGCCAATGGATTCACCATTGCCGTATTCAAGGTAACTTAAAGTCTCTCCTGCTTGCCACGGTACCCCTTGTAACAAATCCGTTGAGAAGCTGGATATACCAAACGCCCGCTGCACAGAGGGATTCTTTGCGACATAATCGGGGTATTGGCTACGCAACCGTTGAAGGTGTTCTTCCGCTACTTCCTTATCGCCCAGCTTTTGCTCGCATTGAGCAAGACGCATCAAAGCTTCTGCAGCAATGGTTGAATTTTCATCATTTTGTTCAAGAATGCGACTATAGAGTGCTTTCGCCTTGGTCAATTCACCAAGGGTTTGTTCCACATAGATTGCCTCTTCGAGCTGTTGGCCCAGGGTTTTGCTTGTTTCCGCAAGCACAACCGCCTGTCCGCCAAGCAACAATGCTGTGGCCAGTAAGGGTATAGATAATTTCATTTTAAGTGACTCCTAGTCAATGAGTGGTATGACTAATCTAAGCGGCTCATATCCTGTTTAAGTTACCATTTTGGATTTTTACTGAAGAGTAAAGGTAACCGAGTTCCCTGAACATCCGCAACGGAGACATCAAATCGAAATTTGGCTCCTAATTATCTCTGCTGTTTAGACTTCCAAGCGGTTACTTCAATGGGAGAGGCGACGAGATTCTTACCTAGGGATGTTGAGCAAGCATGCATTAGCATCAATATGGTTGGGGTAGTTAATGTTAAACCTATGTATTTCAAAGCCTGTAGTGGCGCGGATTATGCGGCGCAGTGAGTACTTTCATTCGATAACGGTTCTCGTACTCCCAACAGGAGGTTGCCTCTGCACAGATGAGGATTAAACCTGTTTATTGATTGCGATTGAATGATTGAATTAAAAGCGGGTAAGCTATTACCGCCTTCGACTGACAAATCAACTAAAAATCAAGTGAGAACTGCGAATTAAGGAATAGGTTATGTACCACATAGGAATCATTCTCTTCTCTTTTCTAATATTCATCGCCGAATCCGCTCACTCCAAGAATGCAGCGGACATTTTATCCGCAAAGCCGCCAGCAAACTACGTTTGCCCTCCATGCCCCCACGTAAAACATCTCTTTAAATCCGAGACTTACGCCCATCCAGGGAAGTGTCCTGTTTGCGGAATGACACTGCTTGAACAAAACCACCCCCGATATGATGGCCGGCTTGACTTGCATTCCGGCGATGGCAATTTCATCATAGCCAGTGAATCCAACAAAGGCTTCGACAAAATTGTAGTCTTTTATCATATGCCAAAGACATTTAGTATTGATTCCAAAATCTTAATTGTATTGGCAGGCTCAGGTAGAAACGCTTGGAGCTATAGGGATAGCTGGAAAGCGGAATCGGAAAAGCACAATGTGCTGATTCTGGCACCATATTATGCCCCTGAAGAGTATGATTTTGCGGCTTACCATTTGGGTGGTACCGTGGCGTCCATTCAATTCAAAAACATACCGAAAACGAAAAAGGGCGAAACCACAAACCAATATCACTTAAATGATAGTGATATTAAAGTAGGCGCCATGACAGACCGGGAACAGTGGATATTTCACGATTTTGATCGAATATTTCTAGAAGTCGTAAAACAAACTGGATCCCATCAGCAACAATATGACATTTTTGGACATTCCGCTGGCGGTCAAATATTACAGCGCATGGCGTTATTTTATCCTGATTCTAAAGCCGATCGCATTATAGCCGCCAATTCCGGATTTTATACTCTCGCTAATTTTGACGAAAACTACCCTTTCGGATTAAAAGCCACGCAACTGAAACCCGCCGATATCGACAAAGCCTTTTCAAACAAATTAATTTTACTTTTGGGTGAGTTAGACAACCAAAAAGAGACTCGAGGTATAGCGCTGCATACGCCCACTCTCGATAAGCGAGGTTTAGGTCGCATTGATAGGGGCATACATTTTCATAATGCCAGCAAAACAATAGCCCAAGAAAAACAAGCCAAATTCAATTGGCAACTGATTCAAGTTCCCGGTGTAGGCCATGATTTTGAAAAAATGGGGAGCGCCGCTGCGAAATTTCTTTATGGCGATCATCAATGACTCAGAGCTGCCGCGTCATCCAGTAACTGATTTGCTTGGGTTCTTCAAAGGCTTTAAAAAAGGCAACCTTTTCGAGGGGAAAGCCTGCAGATACGAGATGTTCAACGACACCCTGAAAGCGCTCTATACCAATACTAAACTTAAGAATGAGATTTTAAACGCCACTCTCACAAACGAACTGCCGTTTAAAAATCAGCTGTGAAAAGCGATAACCGCCTCCCAACAAAATCAACAGCAACCCTAAATTTCTATAATAATTACCACCGCAATTCACAGCCTTGAGCTATCAGATCACGGGTAAGCAGGTATTGTAAAACCATCGCAATGGATCCAGTTGCATATTGTCCAAGATACTTGCATCAAATTTGAAAATGACTACAATGGGGCTTTTTTCAAGGATAGAGAATGACGCATGGGCTTTAAAGCATTGACATTATTAGTAGTTCTGGTGCTCGGGTTTGCGCTCAGTCTGATGTTCTACTTCTGGCAACCATCGAATATAACGCCACATTCTCTCGCTTTTTACCTAAAAGTTCCTTCGACAGTACGCTCTTTTCCATTATGGCACCCCGCCAATGACCCACTCTATCGTGTTCGCTATGCCGATGGCGAAAAGCCCTCATACACTGGCCTAAATTACCGCACCAACCTGTCCGATGAAGAACTGCACCGCGAATTGGATGCGGCCAGCTTTGATTGTGAAGTAAGCGCTCCATATCAAGGCATCTGCAATAAACACAATATGGACGGAAGCTCTATTCAACTGACCTATCAAACTACGAGTGGTTCTGACAATTACCAATTAGAGTTTGGCTTTTTCAATTATTAATTAAACCACTAAAACAGATTAAAAGGAGCACGGGATGAGCAAGCGCATGGACATTTTAGATGGTACTAAAGTAATAAATTGGCATAAGAAGTATGGCTTGCTGTACACCTGCAATGCCGGTTGGTTAGATTTGGGGCACCTAAACCCAGAAAACAAACGGCTAGAAATTGGCGCAGCAAATTTGTGGAAGCAATTGATGCAAGAGGGCACCAACGCTATAGACCCTAGCTGTAATGCACCTTACGTCACAAGTTACGCGGCCTTTTCATCCCCTATGAATTACGTCCCCAGACGACCAGAATATTGCCTGCAAGACCGAGAATATAAATTCCGGGACGGAACAAAAGGTTTTATCGTACGCTACCGGCAGGATCATGCCGGTTACACATGCAAACCGGGCGCTGGCGGCAAATATATCGTTAAAAAGAATCTCACGATCGCACAAAAACAAAGAGTGGCGTTGGCCATATTTCAAGATATATCAATTCGATTTGAGGATTTCCAAGCATCTGCTTCGTGGTTTACGGATAGTGGCTACAGCCAAGAAGATTTAGTATCTAATTTAATTGGATTTTATATTGCTATAGGTAAAATCAAGCGCACGGATGCGATAGCGGCCTGTAAACCAGTATCCGATAAAGCGGCTTTTGCCATATGGGATCGTTATGGCCCAGTTGGTAAAAATAAAAATAAATCCTGGACACCAAAATTAGCTGAAAATACCGGCTATGAAACTGAAAATGAAAGCTGCGATGATTGTCTATTTGCTTCAAGAAAATTTCCAAAAGAGTTCAGCTCTATAGCGCCAGCTGTACGTGGGGTATGGCATGTACCGTCTGATTACTCAATGTTCAGCTGTGTATCGAGTCAATGACGGAACTAAGGTGTGATCAGAAGAAAATTATCAAGGTGTATGCCCTAGATATATCATAGGCTACACCCTACCCTGCGTTGATCCAAACCCGCTCTACACTTGGATTACGACCACACTGAAAACCCGGACTGCACCGCCACCAAAGCACGCATCAACTATCTTCTGCATCAGCGAGAAATAAATTTGACAATTCTCTCGCTCAAGAGTACGTGGCCCCGGATAGTCCAACCTTACACTAAGTGGTACGGAAGATGTGGAATACAGGGTCGAGCTTAACCTGGCGGCATTGCAATTCCTTTTGCCGGTTTAATATTTGGAAGTTTACTTGGGGGACCGCAAAACTGATCAAAAAACATACCTTTCATCACCATCAATTGTTTACCCCTCAAAATGGAACATAGTGTATTTGCATGCCAATATCTGTGTTGGTGTTCATGGTCAACATTGGGCAATCGTTGCTATAGTTCCGCCCCAAAATAAGGAGTAGCAGATGATAAAATCAATAGTCGGAATATTACCTATCTTCAGCTTAAGCTTGCTATTGCTTGGCTGCGGCGAAAGCGCAGACAAAGAGCCTGAACTACAACTCCCCGACAGTATTCATTGGTCCGAAAATCAAAGACTTGTTTATCAAGTA
>JBNKFP010000025.1:0-19473 GCA_050289365.1 Cellvibrionaceae bacterium
TTAATAAGGTAGGGTTTTTAACTGCCATCTCTTGAAAATAGCTATTACTTGAAATGTCAGCTGCATTTCCTTGCAAAACCAACGAGATATTCTGCCCGCTTGACAAAAGTGCATCGCTAATCAATGCCGCCGTAGGGGTCGAGCCATATCTTGCCTGAACCCTAGCAGCCAATGAATACACTCTCGCTGTCGAGTAGTATGTACTAGTAATACTTTTGAAATCGCTATACTGATTATATCTTGCAGCGTTACCTGCGGCTGAAGCTGCAATATCCACGTCCCCTCCAACTGCAAATGCAGATACCGCAGCCACCAACCTTGATATATTTATCCCTTGCTCACTAAGATTCGATACCGCCAAATCAAATTCTTTCACGGTCAATTCTTTTGAGTTTTCACTCAAGTCAAAATATTTTTCAACAAAAGCTTTAGTGTCTTTAATTTCATCCAATGCAGCTGCTTTTCTATCTTCCGCGACAATTTCTCCGACAACACCTCCTAACGCTCCGGAAGCACATGCACTATCTGGATTATCATCTTGGGAAAGCGCAGTAAGTCCTCCCGTTATGCATCCGAGTGTAGCGTGTGCTATCAACTGTGCAACTTTAGATATGTCAGGAGGTACGGCATGAGCGGCATCTCCGATTTTTGTGGCAAATTCCTTACCAATCGAATCTATTACATTCGACGCTAGTGCAGAGAAAAATACATCTTGTGTTTCTTCGCTATTTAAACCGTATGCCACATTTTGAAGACCGGCAGTTACTACGGAATGCGTAACCGCCTGAACCGCCTGCCCCTGCAAATTCAACTTCCCAGTAGCATCCCTCAACCAACCAGTATCAACTTGGTCCAAAGACACACCCTGAGTCTCAGCCAATTTATTAGCATCAACTTCCTCAAAAAAGCTACTATCCACATAAGAAATAGCCGCCGCAGTCACCATTGCTGTCGCAACGCTACCCATAGTCTCTTCGCTAAAGACCCTTTTCTGAACTTCATAAAGATCAGTCTCGCCGTTTACAAAAGCATTAGTCGTAATAATGGTCGCTTGAGTAATTAACGAAGTAGCACCTGCAGTGATAGCCGCCCCTGCAGCAGTGCTTCCAATAGATCCGCCAATAGCATCCCCCCAACCTGCAGTCGCCCCTCCTGAAGCTACCGCAACCGCAACTGAAATGAGTGCAATTGCTGCCGGAGACAATGAGGTATTTGTCTTATCCCAACTGTTATAACTATCCGCTAGAAGCTCCCAATCCGTTGGCTGAGAAGCAGCGCGAGCCGCTGCAATCCATTCCATCCCCGGCAATTTTTCAATTTCAGCCAATTGCTCCTCGAAACTCAACTTCGGATCACCAGGATATTGCACCTGTAACCCTTGGGCAGCTTCAACGGCAAAGCCTCCGACGATACTATTCGGAATTCCTGTGGTATTTGAATGTCCTTGAGATTTAACTTCGATCGTAAGGAGATTTTCTCTAACGGATTGATAGCTATAATGATCGGTAACTGTACTCATCAATAGGTTAACGCCGCCATTTGATGCGCTAACAGATGTGCCATCAACTGAATTGATATCGGCAGCTTTTAGTGTAATGTCTCCGGCTTCTGAGTTAATGGTTACGCCCCTGCCCGAGTCTAGAATACTGCGAATCGCAAAGGTTTTATAAGCCTCTTCGGTAACGGATCTAGAACTATATTTCGCAGAATAGGATCTCTGAACCTCCTCCAGTGAATCGGTGATATAGATACCCATGCCAGCCAACAATTCAATATGACCTTGGTCACTTACGATCTCTGATGCGTCTAAAGTAATTGCTCCTGACGCAATAAGCGAAATAGTTTCTTTTGCTGAAATTTTGGACGCAATATATTCAACGATGCTTTTTGATCTACTGACACCATCTATATTACTCGCCTCATAACTAGACAACTTCTGCCCAGCAATCAAGATATCCCCACCCGCATCCAGCGTAATACTATTCGCGTTAACCTGCCCCGCTATTACTTTGATATCTTCAATGGCCTTCAACTCCACGGTACCGTTTGGAACCGACACAGATCCCAGCTGACCGACTATTTGCCGCTCGCCAAACTGTGTTTTTTGTATGCTCACGGTGGGTCGAATGGAAATTGAATTCGCTACAAGACTGAGGTTTTCGTTAGCCGATAGCGTTCCACCATAGACATCAAGACCACCGCCAACAATAATACGTTTGTTTGTCGCATCGACATCCAAGGTTCCATTGACCTTTAATCGATCAACAACCTTGAGATAATCTGTACGCAGCTTCATGGTAGCGGTTTGCATAATTGATATGCCTCCCACTTCCAACTTCTCACCTTCTGCCCGCCAAAGCGATTCATCAACAGCAAAATTATCTATAGTTGACTGAGCTAGATAGACAATCGGCACAACTACCGTTTCACCATGAATGACCCGCAACTCTGGCCATATCATACTGCCATCTATCGCTTGATCCCACTGGTCAAAGGGAAAGCCCTGGCCAAAAACCAAATTATGCTTCTCTGCAAACCGGGACGCGGACAAATATAGATTATTTATCTGGTCGATTTCAGAGCCATAGGTTGCTAGATCAATAATACGAGCGCCGATCAAATGGTTAATTTGCTCTAATATAAACAATCGCTGAACGTAGTCATCGCCAACTTGTTTCGGGATTTCAAACAAAGGAATAAAAATGGTGATTCCGCCACTCATGATCGGGATCAACTTTGGTTTTGGCAACTGCGCAGTACTTCTGAGCTTCAAACTGCGGTAAAAGTATTCCATGTCTAACATTCCGGAAAATGAACTACTAGACACAAACTCTGGCTTCACATAGAGGTAATCATTACTCTGTTCAAGTCGCTCGTAAGTCATGCTCAGACTTAAGTCATTTTCTATTTTCCAGCTGGGATACACCTCTTCGTCGGCAAAACTGGTTTGAGGAGCCAGAAACACCAACCCAACCAACAGGATTGAAAATAGGTGCGCACAAAGAATATTTATCAATTTCTCATTACTCATTTTTATATATCCCTTATCCGACTTAAGAAAACCAATTGATTAATGAATCCCAAGCATTTAAAACTGATGCTTTAACAGATTCGACAAACGAGCTTATAGTGCCAATCATGGAATCCAAAAAACTCTCAAATTGATCATCACTCATATCTTGGATTATATATTTCGAAGTATTGGTCGCTTCGGCAACAAAATTTTTCAAAGCATCATCATTTCCCACCACAAAGTTAATACCTGGCGCAAAGATATCGCCGTGTCCGATAAACATCGCATCCTGTGTTTTAATATTGCGAACACGATTGCTTAAATAATGAGTGCGGACACATGTTGGAGGACCAGCATAGTTATCCTTCAGCTCTCCACAGGGATCATCAACTTTGTACGCTGAGTATTGATTATTTACAACACCAGTCGTTCTAACCTGGGGATTGGCACCTGGTAAGGCTGAAAATGTGGCATTTCCAACAAGCTCAACAAATGAATGATTGTTTCTGAAACCGAGACCAGTCGTAATAAAAGATGAACCTGACGCGTAAATAGAACCAGGAGGAGAATGAATTAACGGTTGTATATCAAGATATTGATCCAGCGTTGTCGCAGAGTAATACTTACCCAAATAGTCATGCTCTTCTGACTTCTGAGTTCCAAGTAGATAGGTGTAATCTGAGATCAATTCAGTACGGTATCGCTCATTAATAAACTCACGAGCATTTATATGCAGCTCACTGGAAGGGTCAATTGTGGCCAATTTCGCGGAGGAGTTCAGCAAAACCCCACTGGAGTTCAATGTAAGATTCTGAGCTGCGTATATCGCCACCTGCTTCTCTAATCGTGGAGAGAAAGTTACTCCGTCAGACCAATCCTCATCATCTCGATTAATGCGATAGTACGGATTCACATTTTCGATTCTCTGAGACTGTATGGTTATTCTATTGCCAAATATTTGAGCTGTAAGTTCACTGACTTTTTCGCCACTTAAGCCCTTTGATGATGTTTTGTAGTAGGTGCCATATTGATAGTCCTGTCCTGAACCTTGACCATATTCCGAATCCACTGTTGCACGGTATGGCGTTAAAGAACCGTTACGAACCACACCGCTTAAACTTGCAAGATTAATATCTCGCCCCAGTATTCTTCCACCAAACCGATTCAATAAACTGTTTTCTGTACTGATATCAACAACAACACCTCGAATCGTTCCTTGATTATCGAACTTTCCAGCAGCGACGGACAACTTATCTGAAAGTAAACTTACGCCATATCCGATATGAATATCAGCATCGGAGAGCAGAGTAATATTTTGCGACGAAAGATTATTAAGAATATCCATTTTATACCGAGAAAATAATTCAATATTATTACGGCTAAAAATACTGGAATGGATATTTAACGTTGCATACTGCCCAGCTGACTCTATTTTCACCCCCTCCTTTGGAATGAAGAGCCTTCCATTATACTTGCCGACACCGTTCGCATCCGCATCAGTCACCAATACGGAATGAAGATTTAAGTTTTCAGATGTTATAAACGTAATCCCAAGAGCTTCAATATGCCCACTAGCAGTTGAGGTATCTATATCGGATGGATTATCGATATTTCTGGGCCAGAGGCTTTTAAGCTCCAAGGTGTTATAGTCAACACCAACACCACCGATATAGGCATTAAACATTCCAGAAGCAATGGACAACTTGCCACTATAATCCAACTCAATCAGACCTGTAGAACTGTTGATGGACGCTGGTAGATTGGTTGAAACCGTACCGCTCAAATTCAAATGCCCAGTAAACAACTCCAAACTCAAAACGCCAGGAGCAGTCAGCCCGTCAACTGTCATCTTGCTAAATGTGTTCGTCCATAACTCGCCTACTCGACTATTCGAAGGTAAGAGCCCTAATGTATCATTGGCTTGGGCTAACGTCAGGCGATTGATATTTTCGAAACTACAATGAATACACTCAAACAAAGAAGAAGAACTTGAATTACTGTTTAAAATAAGCAAATCAGCGGGCTCTCCTAAAACACGAAGATGCCCTTTAATACTGACACTTTGGGCATTGATGACAATCAATTTAGCGGCAGCGCTACTGCCCCCCGAAAAATTGACAATATCCAGCAAGTCACCAACTTGAAAGGTATTAATATTATTAAAGGAAATGCCATACTGATTAGGTGTATTAACAGCTAACCTATTGGTTCCATTTGCAACATAAGTAAAATCCGAAAAGTTTTGTTCATCTGTACAATTAGGCTTGGTCAAGACGGCTGAGTAAGTTGGCTCGGAATATAAAGTTTGATGACCATAGAGCACATATGCAGTACTAACTCGGTATTGATATTGGCGCTGGGTCGCTTTGCTGTGGGGCAATTCGATATGCGTATTGGTTATACCGTCAGCGAGTAAGCCTTCATAGTTATTGGCGACAACAGACCAAGAATCCGCAAGCTCATCACCTATCGGCGCACTTCGCTCTTCAATCTTGAAAAGAATTTTATCAACATAGTCCGGATTGACATCCACCGTATCCCATGCAATGTCGAAATCTGTGTTGCATTGAATATTACCGGGTGTGGGGACAACTTGATAGGTTTTTGCCGGTTTCGCTAAAACAGTAATTACCCCCTTAAATGGTCTAACATCGACACTCTCTGTTCCGTTACTATAGGACATTTGATACGACCCGCTACTGCGAATCTCATACACACCAGGCTCAAACGTTCGAGTAAAGGTGATTGTTCCATTTGATTCGTAATTATCCGTAAAAACCAAAGTATTTGTGCGTTTGTTATAAACATCAAAATCCCCATCAAATGAATTTGCAATAGCATAGGGGTTATTTTCCGTTGTTAGAGCATGCTGAATGGTGATCTCACCAGCATCATAATACGAAATTGCCATGGCAGACTGATTTGCACAGACCATTCCTAAAACTATCCCTAGGGCCTTTAACAACATTTTGGTTTTGACTCTCATTGTAGAAACCTTAAATATTTATATAACAACCAGAAAAACATCAGCTTAAAACACTACTGAATAAAAACGAACTTGAATTGGAATAGATAAGTCGAAACGAATTTCAAACATCACACGAACCAGTACCACAGCACAAAGTGCGCTGTAGACTGGATTTATGGTGGGTTTGGGAGCAGCGAAATAAGCAAAGAAAAGTATAAACAATGTCGATCAAACTCCCTTTTGAAATCCCATCCCAACACTTATTATGACTGCAAAACAACCAGAAACAGAACATATTTTAAAACTCCTTTTTCTATAACCTTTCACTTTCAACTCACCTAAAAGATAGGTAATACTGACACTCAAAAGATTCCATCACATGCAGAATTCCGCCTTTTACAGTTTGACCAACCAGTATTTCAAATGCATTAAATTAGCCACCAAATCGATGTCAATGTTATAGAACATGAACAATTTCCACGCACCATAGGGTCAAAACGCCTAACAACGTCTAATTGCCAAAAATTGAACTCAGATTGGTATATCGGGATATTGTAGGCAGAAAACCCAGTGTATTTACCAATAACAGACGGGTAGCCCAACCAGGATTTAATCGAAACAGACTGGAACAACTGATTGAAGGTCGACTCAGAAATCCACAAAAACAGATCACAACATCCTCCTTGACATAAGACAAGAGACTCAAACTTCCAAGCCAACTTTATACCATCCGACAATTACAAATTCAAATGCTAATTTCCTTAAATGCGAATTTTTTACGGCAGGGTTTTCGCAGTGTTGTCGTAGCACTTTAGCACTAAATTCCACCCTCCACCCCTTGAATTACCAGCCAAAACCCAGTCAAATAGCACAATCCAAACCCCAGGAGTCACCCTTGAACCTAATCAAAACCCAAGACTGGTTCACCACCCAAGCCGGAGAACCCCGTGGTTATATCCAACCCCACGCCCTGTCTGAACTCTGGTTCCACGTCGGCACGGCTTGCAACCTCAGCTGCCCTTTCTGCCTGGAAGGTTCCAAGCCTGGGGATACTCGCTTGGAGGCCATGACCCTTGCGGATGTGGAGCCCTACTTGCAGCCCGCTTTGGATTTAGGGGTGAAGCGATTTTCGTTTACCGGGGGTGAGCCTTTTGTGATTCGAGGGTTTGTCGATATCTTAACTGCGGCTTCGGCACTGCGGCCCTGCTTGGTGTTGACTAATGGCACTCGCGCCCTCACCCAGCGGTTGCATCAGTTGCAAGCGGTTGTCGGTCGCGACATTCAGTTTCGGATTAGCTTGGATTATCCGGATGCGACGCGTCATGAACAGGGTCGTGGTGAGGGTACGTTTCTGGAATCCATTGCCGGCATTCACGCTTTGCGAAAACTGGGTTTCGAAGTGAGTATTGCCCGGCAAATGGATAGAGGTGAGGACAGTGTTGCAGTAACTGAGCGCTATAAAAATTTATTTATCGAACACGATTTACCGGAAGACCTGCATATTGTTGCCTTCCCTGATTTTTTAACCCCCGGCAGCATAACCAAGGTGCCGGAAATTACCGAGCACTGCATGACCCATTATCACACCGAATCGTCGCGCCAAGACTTTATGTGTGCCTACAGCAAAATGGTGGTTAAACAAGACAGCAAGATGCAAATTTACGCCTGCACCTTAGTGGATGACGACCCACATTATTGTTTAGGGCACGATTTAAACGTCGCGCAGCAGGAAAAAATCATTTTAAAACACCACCGCTGTTACAGCTGTTTCGCTTTTGGCGCATCCTGCAGTGGTTGAATTTAGCGATTGGCTGATCACTCACGCTGGCACGCTCCGAATATCCAGCTACTTGGTTTTGTTATTGAGCATTGGCGTTTTGGAACGTTTTATAGCAGCGCGTAAGCCCACTGGACAAATTGTGCGGCGCTGGGTGAATAATTTGAGTTTCGCTTGGTTAAACGGTTTTATTGTGCGACTGTTAGCGCCGTTAGGCTTGGTGGGTTTAGCGCAATGGACAGCAGCCCAGCATTTGGGACTTTTTCATTGGATCGTCCCTTCCTACTTGGTATTGGAAATTGTTGTTTGTGTGCTTGTTTTGGATTTAGTGATTTATTGGCAGCACCGGCTGTTTCATGTGTGGGAGCCTTTGTGGCGGATTCATGCGGTGCATCACGCGGATCCTGACTTAGATGCGTCTACTGCAGGGCGCTTTCATTTTATTGAAATCATTATTTCGTTTTTCATTAAAGCTCTATGTGTCGTTTTGCTGGGTTGCCCCGCAGCGGCGATCATACTGTTTGAAACACTGCTCGCGGCCTTTGCAATTTTTAACCACGGCAATATTCGGTTAACGCAATCTCTAGAAAGGAGTTTGCGCTGGGTCACTATCACTCCTAGCTTGCATTTAATTCATCACTCGGATTTTAAAGCGGAAACCAATTCCAATTACGGTGTGCTGTTTATTTGGTGGGACAAGCTGTTTAACAGTTTTCACCCACACCCGGTCAATCCCTCCGGCGAAATTCAGATCGGCTTGCAGCTCCAAGCACCAACAGAGCGAATTAACTTAGCCAGTCTGCTGTTATTTCCACTGAGTTATCGCGGTGCCAAAAACCAAGCCGAATGATTATTGTGATTTCAACTCTTCCAATTCCTCCGACTTCATCAACCACGCCTCCTCCGCCTCACCAATCTCGGTCTTCAATTGTCCCTGCTGTTTAAGCAAAGTTTGCAAGCGGTCATTTTTGCTTTCATAGAGTGTTGGATCGGCCAATTCTTCTTCCACTTTCGCCAACTGCCCCTGCAGCTTTTCCATGGTTTGCTCTAGTTTTTTAATGGCTTGAGTATAGGGTTTGAGTTTTTCTCGCAACTGAGCGGCGCTTTGGCGCTGTTCTTTTTTATCCACCTTTTTGTCGTCATCGGTTGCTACGGTATCCGTTTCGACTTTTTCATCTTTGCGGCTTTCCAATGACCATTTAAAGTAGTCATTTAAATCCCCATCGAATTCTTGAACCTGGCCTTGATCCACCAAACAAAATTCTTCTACCGTATTGCGCAATAAATGGCGATCATGGGACACCACTACGATGGCGCCCGAAAATTCTTGTAAGGCCATGGTGAGTGCGTGGCGGACTTCCAAATCCAAATGGTTGGTGGGTTCGTCCAGCACCAAAAAATTGGGTTTTTGCCAGGCCACTATGGCCAGGGCCAAACGGGCTTTTTCACCACCAGAAAAATGGCGAATGGTTTCAAAGGCGCGATCACCGTGAAAACCAAAACCGCCCAAAAAGTTGCGAATTTCCTGCTCCGTTGCACTTTCTTTTAATCTTTGCAAATGCAAGGCGCAAGACGCACTTAAATCCAACGCCTCCAACTGATGCTGGGCAAAATAACCGATGCGCAAATGCACAGATTCACTCCGCTCGCCAGCCAACATAGTCAAGCCGCCCACTATGGCTTTGATTAAAGTGGATTTACCGGCGCCGTTGTGTCCCAGCAGCCCAATGCGCGACTGGCCCAAAATGACTAAATTCACGGCTTTTAAAATGGCCTTTTCACCATAGCCGATATCCGCTAATTGAAAATTCAACAGTTGTTGCGGCAATTTTTCTGGCTCGGGAAAACGAAAGGTAAAAGGCGAATCCACGTGCGCAGGCGCAATTTTTTCCATGCGCTCCAATTCTTTAATGCGACTTTGCGCCTGCTTGGCTTTGGTGGCTTGGGCACGGAAACGGCGAATGTAGCTTTCGATGTGGGCGATGCGTTCCTGCTGCTTGGCAAAAGACGAAGCCTGTTGCGCTAGGCGCTCGGCTTTTTGCCGTTCATAAGCCGAGTAGTTGCCTGAGTATGCCACTAAGGTGCCGGCTTCAAAATTGACGATATTGTCGATCACATTATCGAGAAAATCCCGGTCGTGGGAAATAATTAACAAGGTACCTGGATATTGTTTTAGCCACTGCTCTAACCACAGAGTCGCATCCAAATCCAAGTGGTTGGTCGGTTCATCCAGCAACAATAGATCTGAGCGGCACATTAAGGCCTGAGCCAAGTTTAAGCGGATACGCCAGCCACCGGAAAATTCGCTGACATTGCGAGCGGCATCGGTTGCGGCAAAACCCAAACCAAACAATAAGCGCTGGGCGCGAGCTTCTGCAGAATAACCGTCGATGGTTTCCAATAGGCCATATAATTTTGCGAGAACTTCACCTTCAGGCTGCGCGTCAATTTCTTTTTGCAACTGACGCAATTCCTTGTCCCCATCCACCACATAATCCAATGCGGATTGATTGCTGTGGGCGACCTCTTGCGCCATATGGGCAACGGTCCAGTTTTTGGGAATATCAATTTTGCCCGCGTCGGATTGAATTTGACCCAGCAATAATTTGAACAGACTGGATTTGCCACTGCCATTGGCGCCGATCACCCCCCATTTTTGTTGTGGGTACACGGTGAGATTGGCGTCTTCCAATAAAAATTTGCTGCCTAATTGCAATGCCACTTGTTGCAGTTGAATCATTCAAACGTTACTCAAGGATTAAAACAAAAAAGGCGGCTAATCAGCCGCCTTTTACAACTTAAACAAAACTTACCAACCCGTAAGCTCTTTTAACGCGGTACCAATATCGGCCAAGCTGCGCACGGTTTTTACACCTGCGTCTTGCAGAGCAGCGAATTTTTCATCCGCAGTACCTTTGCCACCGGAAATGATGGCACCGGCATGGCCCATACGCTTGCCGGGAGGCGCAGTCACGCCGGCGATATAGGATACAACGGGCTTGGTGACATTGGCTTTGATATAGGCGGCCGCCTCTTCTTCTGCGGTACCACCAATTTCGCCGATCATCACAATGGCTTCGGTTTTTTCATCGGCTTGGAACAATGCCAAGATATCGATGAAGTTGGAACCCGGAATGGGGTCACCACCAATACCCACACAAGTGGATTGACCAAAACCAAAGTCAGTCGTTTGCTTAACCGCTTCGTAGGTCAAAGTGCCGGAGCGGGAAACAATACCCACTTTACCAGGCAGATGAATGTGGCCTGGCATAATGCCGATTTTACATTCACCAGGCGTAATCACACCTGGGCAGTTGGGGCCGATTAAACGCACGCCCAGTTCGTCACAGCGCACTTTACACTCCAGCATATCCAAGGTTGGAATGCCTTCGGTAATACATACGACTAACTTAACACCACTGTACGCCGCTTCCAGAATGGAATCCTTACAGAATGGCGCTGGCACGTAGATGACAGAAGCATCGGCACCGGTCGCTGCAACCGCTTCTTTCATGGTGTTAAACACCGGTAAACCGAGATGGGTTTGACCACCTTTGCCGGGGGTTACACCGCCTACCATTTTGGTGCCGTAGGCAATGGCTTGTTCAGAGTGAAAGGTACCTTGAGCACCGGTGAAACCCTGACACAATACTTTCGTGTCTTTATTGATTAAAACGCTCATTATTGACCCCCTGCCGCTTTAACAACCAATTGCGCTGCTTCTGTTAGCGAGGTTGCTGGAATAATATTCAAACCACTGTCGGCCAATACTTTGGCGCCAAGCTCAGCGTTATTACCTTCGAGGCGGACTACCACAGGCACTTTTACACCAACTTCGTTGACCGCACCAATCACCCCTTCGGCGATCAAATCACAGCGTACGATTCCACCAAAAATGTTGATGAACACCGCCTGTACATTGGTATCAGACAAAATGATTTTAAACGCTTCGATAACACGCTCTTTCGTCGCACCGCCGCCTACGTCGAGGAAGTTAGCCGGACGACCGCCGTGCAATTTGACGATATCCATGGTGCCCATCGCCAGGCCCGCACCGTTTACCATACAGCCGATGTTGCCATCCAACGCCACGTAATTCAGCTCCCACTTTGCAGCGTGAGCTTCGCGCTCGTCTTCCTGCGAGGGATCGTGCATTTCTTTGATTTTGGGCTGACGGAACATGGCGTTGCCATCGATATTGATTTTGCCGTCCAGGCAATGAAGGTTACCTTCTTCCGTAATCACCAGTGGATTGATTTCCAACAGAGCAAAATCGTGATCGTGGAACATTTTCGACAGACCTAAGAAGATCTCGGTAAACTGTCGTACTTGTTTGCCTTGCAGGCCCAATTTAAAGGCCAACTCACGACCTTGAAAGGGCATAGCTCCGGTCAACGGATCGATCACCGCTTTCAGAATTTTTTCTGGCGTTTCTTCAGCGACTTTTTCAATTTCCACGCCGCCTTCGGTAGAGGCCATAAACACCACGCGACGAGTGGACCGGTCAACTACCGCCCCCAAATACAATTCTTGCGCAATATCAGTACAGGACTCCACTAAAATACGACTGACCGGCTGACCGCGCTCATCTGTCTGATAAGTCACCAGATTATTGCCCAACCATTTTTTAGCGAATTCTTCGATTTCCGCTTTCGAGGAAACCAGTTTCACACCACCTGCTTTGCCACGACCACCCGCATGCACTTGTGCTTTGACGACCCACTTGTCGCCGCCAATGATGCCGGCTGCCCCGGCTGCTTCTGCTGGAGTTTCTGCGGCAATCCCCTTAGAGACTGGCAGGCCGTATTCAGCAAACAGCTGTTTTGCCTGATATTCATGCAAATTCATGACTATTTTCCGTTGGTTTACGCGTTCCACAACGCGTTTGTTGAACAACAAGAGTCGGAACGGATGCAGCCCGGCTCCTCACAATTTATTGCACCGCCACCTCAAAAGAGAAAAGGACCTTTCAAGTAATTTGCAAAAGGTGAGCAACAATTTTTGACCGATACTCACCTGGACTGAGTCTTGAAAAACGAACATTATTTGCGCTTGCGATTGGCAATATGAATGGCGTGACCGTGAACCGCCAAGGCCGCTTCATGTACGGCTTCAGACAAAGTAGGATGGCCGAATACGGTCATACCAATGTCTTCGGCACTGGCGCCAAATTCCATAGCGATCGCAACTTGCTGCACCAAATCCGCCGCGCTGGGGCCGACAATATGACAGCCTAAAATGCGGTCTGACTCGGCATGAGCAATCATTTTCACCATGCCGTCTTTTTCGTTAGCAGCCAGGGCGCGACCGCTGGCGACGAATGGAAATACGCCCACATTGTATTTTTCACCATCGGCTTTCAACTGCTCTTCGGTTTTACCAACGGAGGCGATCTCTGGGTGGGTGTAAATCACGTTGGGAATGATGTCGTAGTTCATGACGGTCTTTTGACCAGCGATACGCTCAGCAACCATCACACCCTCTTCCGAGCCTTTGTGAGCCAGCATGGGCCCACGAACCACATCGCCAATAGCCCACACGCCTGGAGCGCTGGTGGAGCACAAATCGTTAACATAAATTGAACCGCGCTCGTCCAACTTAACACCGCAATCTTCGGACAATAAGCCATCGGTGAAGGGACGTCGACCCACGCAAACGATCAATTTGTCGAAGGTTTCTTTCAATTCGTTACCGTCTTTATCGGTAAAGGTCACTTCAACTTCTTTTTTATCGCCTTTGCCTTGCACTTTAGAACCGGTAACCCGACACCCCAAACGAATATCCAACCCCTGCTTGGTTAAGATTTTTTTGGCATCCTTGGCAATTTGCTGATCCATCATGGCCAAGAAACTGTCCATGGCTTCCAAGCACACCACTTTCGAACCCAGACGATTCCAAACCGAGCCCAGCTCTAAGCCGATCACACCCGCACCAATCACACCGAGACGATCTGGAATAGACTGAAATTCCAAAGCGCCAGTAGAATCCACAATAACGTCACCGTCTACGGGGGCAACCGGAATGTTGACCGGCAATGAACCGGAAGCCAAGATGACGTTTTCGGCTTCGAGAATTTCCTCTTTGCCTTCAAAGTCCACGAATTGCACTTTTTTACCGGCCAATAATTTACCGGTGCCGTACAGCGAAGTCACTTTGTTGGCCATGAACAAACCAGCGATACCGCCAGTCAATTGTTTAACTATGCTTTCTTTGCGGGCGATCATGCCGGGCACATCAATTTCGACACCGCTGGTGCTGATACCATGAATGCTCAGGTCATCTTTGGCTTCGTGGTATTTGTAGGAGCTGTCCAATAAGGCTTTGGATGGAATACAGCCCACATTCAGGCAGGTTCCGCCGTTAACGCCCTTACCTTCTGTGTTTTTCCATTTTTCTATACACGCGGTTTTTAAACCCAATTGTGCTGCACGAATGGCGGCCACGTAACCCGCCGGACCGGAACCAATAACAATGACGTCATATTTATTGGACATAGAATCAAACCCCAAATTTGTCTCGACTTTTAATGGTCTAGGCCGTGCTAAACGGCCCTGTCTTTAGGGCACCTCTAAAAATTGCCTTTTTCGCCCTCAGCCGCGTCAGCTCCGTCCTCGAATCCTCATTTACTTCATGTAAACTGCGGCTCTCCGGGCGGTGCTTCCTTGCTGAAAACAAAAAATTCTAATTTTTAGAGGTGTCCTTGAATGTGTTTAACGGACTTAGACTTCCAACAAAATTCGCGCTGGGTCTTCGATCATTTCTTTGATGGCCACCAGGAATTGCACGGCTTCTTTACCGTCAATCAAACGATGGTCATAGGACAAGGCCAAATACATCATCGGCAAAATCTCAACCTTGCCATTGACCGCCATAGGCCGCTCCTGAATTTTATGCATTCCCAAAATAGCCGCTTGTGGTGGGTTCAAAATGGGAGTCGACATCAGAGAGCCAAACACACCGCCATTGGTAATGGTGAAGGTTCCGCCAGTCATTTCTTCAATGCCTAATTTGCCCGCTTTAGCGCGCACCCCAAAATCGCGAATGGTATTTTCGATTTCGGCTAGGCCCATGTGTTCAGCGTTGCGCAATACAGGCACCACCAAACCTTTTTCAGTGGACACAGCAACACCAATATCTTGATAGCCGTGGTAGACGATATCATTGCCATCAATGGAGGCATTGACCGCTGGAATTTTGCGCAAAGCTTCTACGGCCGCTTTGACAAAGAAACTCATAAAGCCTAAACGAGAGCCGTTGTGCACTTTCTCAAACAGCTCTTTGTAACGTGAGCGCAACGCCATAACCGGCGCCATATTCACTTCGTTAAAAGTGGTTAACATAGCGGTGTTGTGAGTAGCGTCCAACAAGCGCTCGGCAATACGGGCACGCAATCGTGTCATAGGCACACGTTTTTCAACTCGCGGGCCATCATCGACCACGATTGCTGGTGCCGCAGGGGCATTTGCGGGCGCAGAGGCCGGTGCAGCTTTGGGAGCGGTCTTAGCGAAGTTGAGCACGTCTTCTTTGGTGATACGACCATCTTTGCCGGTTCCAGTGACTTTGCTCAGATCGATACCTTGTTCATCGGCCAATTTCTTGGCAGCGGGATTGGCCAACCCCTCCGCTGAGGCTTTTTCCGCTACCGGAGCCGCTGCAGCTGGCGCCGCTGCGGGAGCCGGTGTTGAACCGGCTTCTCCGGCGGTGATGGTGGCAATCAGCTCATTGCTGAGTACGGTTGCGCCTTCACCTTTAATGATTTCCGCGATCACACCGTTTGCGGGTGCAACCACTTCCAAAACCACTTTATCGGTTTCAATATCGACGATCAGTTCGTCACGGCTTACAGACTCGCCGGCTTGTTTATGCCAAGTGGCAATGGTGCCGTCTTGTACAGATTCTGGGAACGTGGGCGCTTTGATTTCTATGGTCATTCCGATTTCGTCCTTCGTTAAGGCTCTTCGCTGGTGATTAATTACACGGTTACATCTAGGGCCGCATTAATAAATTTGTTTTGTTCGTCGATATGCGTGGACATATAGCCGCAGGCAGGTGCTGATGAGGCTGAACGCCCGGCATACCGTAAAAATGCATCAGAGTTCACACGCTCTAAAGCGCGCTTCATACGATGCTGACTGGAAAACCAAGCGCCCTGGTTCATCGGCTCTTCCTGGCACCAGATGACATCGGTGACATGTTCGAAGGGCTTCATAGCAACCCGCAGGTCTTCTTCAGGAAATGGATACAATTGCTCAATGCGTACCAGAGCAACGTCTTTGAAACCGCGCTCCTCCCTCGCTTCCAACAAATGGTAATAGACCTTACCACTGCACAGGATCACACGTTTTACGCTGGCGGGTTCCAGGGAATTGTCGCCGATAACATTGGCAAAACTACCGTGGGCCAATTCTTCTAAGGTTGAGGTCGCCAGTTTGTGTCGCAGAATCCACTTGGGGCTCATCACCACCAGAGGCCGGCGCAATGGCCGAATGGCTTGGCGACGCAGCATATGGAATACCTGCGCAGGCGTAGTGGGCACACAAACTTGAATATTGTGCTCTGCGCACAACTGCAAGTAACGCTCCAAACGTGCTGAAGAGTGCTCCGGCCCCTGGCCTTCATAACCGTGAGGTAACAACATGGTCAAGCCGCACAAGCGACCCCACTTGTGCTCACCACTGGTAATAAACTGGTCGATAACAACCTGAGCACCGTTGGCGAAATCGCCAAATTGCGCTTCCCAAATGACCAGCGCATTGGGCGTTGTGGTGGCATAGCCATACTCAAAGGCGAGTACCGCTTCTTCCGATAAATAGGAATCATTAATATCAAATGGCGGCTGATCATCCGCAAGCTTTTGCAGTGGTATATAGCACTCACCATTTTTTTGGTTATGCACGACTGCGTGGCGGTGGGAAAAAGTTCCACGGCCTACGTCTTGCCCCGTCAGCCTAATGCGTACACCTTCGTTCAGCAGGGTGGCATAGGCAAGCGTTTCCGCCATACCCCAATTCATTGGCAAAGCACCACCGGCCATTTTACGGCGATCGTCGTATATTTTAGCGACTTGACGCTGGACAACAACACCGTCTGGGACAGTGGACACAGCCAAGGCTAACTCTTGCAGGGTTTTCAAATCCACCCGAGTATCCGCAGGTGTTTGCCAATTGTGTCCGAGGTACGGTGTCCAGTCTACGAACAGGGACGAATCCGGCTCAGACACCAAACCGCGTGCAACGTGCTCACCGCGATCCAGAGCGGCGCGGTAGTCGTTGGCCATGGTTTCAACTTCCTGCTCAGTGACCACGCCCTCATTGACCAAGCGCTCTGCGTAGAGTGTACGGGAGGTTTTGTGCTTGCGAATGGCGGTGTACATAACCGGCTGAGTGGCTGAAGGCTCATCGGTTTCATTGTGACCGCGGCGGCGATAACACACCAAGTCGATGACCACGTCTTTCTTAAATTCGTTGCGGTAATCCATTGCCAGTTCGGTCACGAATGCCACAGCTTCTGGGTCATCGCCGTTGACATGGAAAATCGGCGTTTCGATCATTTTGGCAACATCAGTGCAGTAATCCGTAGAGCGCGCGTCTTCCTTGCGGCTGGTGGTAAAACCCACCTGATTGTTGATCACAATATGCATGGTTCCACCCGTGCGGTAGGCACGGGTTTGAGACATTTGAAATGTCTCCATCACCACACCCTGACCGGCAAAAGCGGCATCACCGTGAAGCACCACTGGCACCACTCGGTTACCAACAACATCATCACGTCGATCCTGGCGCGCACGAACGGAGCCCTCAACAACCGGTGCCACAATTTCCAAGTGGGAGGGGTTAAAGGCCATGGCCAAATGCATTTCCCCACCGGGAGTCATGACATTCGATGAAAAACCCTGGTGGTATTTCACATCGCCAGAGGTATCCACCAGTCGCTTGCCCTCAAACTCGTCAAACAATTCGGCTGGGTTTTTCCCCAGAATGTTGACCAACACGTTGAGACGACCGCGGTGAGCCATACCCAAAACCATTTCTTTGGCGCCGTAGGTTCCTGCCCGCTTGATCAATTCATCCAGCATGGGCACTAAACTCTCACCACCTTCCAGGCCAAAGCGTTTTGTGCCGGGGTATTTACTGTCCAAATGACGCTCTAATCCCTCGGCTGCAGTCAGACTGCGAAGGATGCTTTTTTTGGTTTCGGGACTCCAGTTAGGCGTGGAGCGTCGACTTTCGAGACGATTGAGCAGCCAAGCGCGCTCACCAAAATTGGTGATGTGCATCACTTCAGCACCGATGGTGCCGCAATAGGTGCTCTCAAGGGCTTCAACGATTTCCCGCAGTGGCGCTTCGCTTTTACCGAAAGACAAGTCACCGGTGTGGAAAACCAAATCCATATCCGCGTCGGACAAGCCGTGAAAACGCAACTCTAATTCTTCATAACTGTTGCGATTTTTTTTCAGTTTGAGGGGATCGATATTGGCCTTTTTGTGACCACTTAGGCGATAGGCATTCACCAATTGAACCACTTCAACCTGCTTGCGTTCAAACTTGGCATCCACTTTACCGGCGCCAGGCGATACAATTGGGCGAGCGCGATTTTTGCCGAGTAATTCGAAGTATTCAATAATTTCTGAATGGGGAACATCGTTGGTGACCACACCATTGACGCGCGGCAATTGATCAAAGTAGGCGCGCCACTTGTCTGGCACTGTATTCGGATCGGTCAAATAGGTCTCGTAGAGAGCCTCAACATACGCGGCATTCCCGCCGGATATATGGGAAGTGCTCCACAACAGCTCCATTAAGCTATCTTGCATTTTTTCCACCGTAATCAGGGGCAAACTGAAAGGACCAAATATTTTCCTGAGCTTTTTTAAAGACCTCAGCGAAATGATTCGGCGCCTACTTTTAACATCTCAGTTTATAGGCTGGTTATCACAATCACCCTCGACCTTTTGAGCTGAAGGTGGGTTAGGCCCATGGTACCGGGCGCGTTCATGTTTAAATCTAAAGCTTAAATACCGCGCTGTAACAGCATAGACCGAATATGACCTATGGCCCGAGTTGGGTTCAAACCCTTGGGGCAAACCGCAACGCAGTTTTGAATACCATGACAGCGAAATACGCTGAACGGGTCATCGAGTTTGCTGAGGCGCTTTTCGGTTGCGTTGTCGCGGCTGTCGGCCAAAAATCGGTAGGCTTGCAGCAACCCTGCGGGACCGATAAATTTATCGGGGTTCCACCAAAACGACGGACAACTGGTTGAACAACAGGCACATAGAATACATTCATAAAGGCCGTCAAGCTTGGCCCTCTCTTCCGGCGATTGCAAGCGCTCTATAGACGGTGCAGGGGTATCATTTTGTAGGTAAGGCTCAATTTTGCGATATTGATCGTAAAATTGGGTCATATCAATAACCAGATCACGCACTACCGGCAAACCAGGCAACGGACGCAATATCAACTTGTTGTGCTTGACGCACTCCGACAATGGCGTAACGCACGCAAGCCCGTTTTTGCCAGAAATATTCATTCCATCTGAGCCACAAACACCCTCACGGCATGAACGTCGGTAGGCCAGGCTCGGATCTTGCGCTTTGAGAATTTCCAGTACATCCAACACCATCAGGTCTTTACCCTGGGTGTCAACCTCATAAGACTTCATGTATGGGGCTTTATCCGTATCTGGGTTATAGCGATACACTTCAACTTTCAACAT
>JBNKFP010000026.1:0-19268 GCA_050289365.1 Cellvibrionaceae bacterium
GGCGAGCGTATTCCAAAACACGACCGGTTTCCGGCAGAAATTGCAGATATTTTCCCTCCGATACGATATTGAAACTGCCCACGCGTACGACTTGTTGCTGTTCTTCTTTGCCCTCTTTAGTCACAACACTTTGCGTGCGGCGAACCACTTTACCGGACTCGATCATTTCCCGTTGCAGTTCAAACCAAAGGCGTTCAATTTCCTCAATGGATGGCAAGTCAGCCGTTTGCCCCATTTTGGTGGAAAATTTCAGCAGATAATCTGCGCGTTCTGGGTACTGTAATTGGGTTAAAGAGCCGTAGAATTGTGCATGGGCATCACTGGAAACCTGTTGTAAAACACCAAACAATTCCTTCAAAGCACCCAAACGCTCGGTTAAACGCTGATGCAGCAGAGTAATAGCTTGATCATTATCTTCAAATTGTTGCTCTTGCTGTTCGCTCAGTGCTTGTTGCTCAGCTTCGACTTTTTTCAAGGCCGCAAACTGTGTTTGCTGCTCGGCCTTTTCCTTTTTAAATTCCTTTATGCGACGATTGTTTTCACGGGCATCAGTAACCTTGCCCGCCTTCACTTGCTGCAGCAGCTCGTCCATGGACACAACTTTTGCATTGTCAGCCGAAAAACTGGGCAACGCCAAACTCAAAAATACGAGGGTTAAAATTTGCTTAGAACTGAAATTTAAGGCTCGAATTGAACCCTGCCAAAGGGCCATTCCGCGCAGCCGGGACACTGCAACTTTTAGGTTTGAATAGGGGTATTTATTATTAGGGGACATTACAAAGTCTCCTTATTGTTGACCACAGGTACGGTTAACAACTCCGGCGCCATCTCTTGCCTTGCCATCTTTATACCCTTGTCGATATTGCGTTGGTAAGCGGATTCTGTCAAAGGACGCCACTGCTGCTGATTTCCGTCCCAATAACCATAGGTATCACCACCAACCGTGCGATAGGTGAAAGAGACACGACCAATTCGCAAATAGTCCACATCAAAAGTGCCATTGGGCAGCGTCAACTTACCCTTGTAGGACTCGATGGTGTTACCAAAATCGTTTTCTATTTGAAACGCTTCAAATACCCGGCGGGTCTTCTCCGCATTACTGAGAGCAGAGCTCTCAATCAAACGTCGCAATTTATTGATGCGCTCGTGCCGCTCCGTGCTCAAAAAAGGAACATCCAAATCAACGAATTCTTCCAAGCCATCCAACATTCTGGTAAGTAATGGTAATATTTGCCGCTCAATGACCGCAGCATTCGCGATGGAATTGTCCAATTTGGCCATTTCAGCCTGTTGATTTGCCAACTGCTTGGCCAAAATTTTGTTGTACACCTTAAGACCATCAACCACCTTCAGTAGGGATTGAAACTCTTCCACGATCGTCAGAGTCTGTTCGTGAATTTGATTGACCGATTGTTGTGCAGTTTGATTTTGCTTGAGGCGCTCGCGACCCTTGTCGATCACCTGATCACTTTGATCTTGACTGAATGCGGCGGCACTGTGGAGTAAGATAAACCCGCAGATTAATGGTAATAACTCAGATTTCAAAATGGCTCCCCTCAAATTGACTCGCGGCTCGATTTTTATTGACCATCTAGTGTCACAGTTGAAGGCACTGGAATGACCAGACAACATAGAGACAGCCCCAATGTAGAGCATTCGCTCACGAGGACCATTGACTTGCGTCAAACTGGAGTCAGGCAAGCAAATGGATGGCAAAATTTAGTGAACACGGTTTAACCAAGACACTGACGGATCCATTGGGGAGCGTTGTATGAACTAACTCGCTTTGGGCGCCGCTTGAAACAAGGCCTCAATTTGCTGCAGAACCTTGTCGTAATCTGGGCTATTTTCTGCGGCATAATTATAGTTTTTATAAAGCCCTGTTAACTTGATAAAGAACTGGCGAGCTTCCGCTTGGCTATCAAAATGGTAATGGGCGCTTAAAAGGTCATTTATTTTGGCAAAGCTGAAGGCTTGGCGCGCCATGGGCACGCTGGCGTCAACGTCATCATAGGCATCCTGTTGCAAATAGACCATATCCAAAAACAGGGCTTTTTGGTGTACGACAAAATCTTCAACGGTGATGCCCTCTTCCCCGGAAACCTGCATCATTTTTTGAATGGCATCACCGCGCTGCAGCAGTTGGTGTAAGCCTTTCACCTGCGGCACCCACTGATCACCCATGTTGGTTGCAAACCAGGGGGTGAGCTGTTCGAGATAGCGAGACCAGGATATCAGCGGATCAATGGCCGGATAAAAACGTTTGTAGGCGCGATCGTAGGACAAGCCCAAAAAGTTTTTCACGGTATTTAACGTGGACTGTGTAACGGGTTCTTCAAAACTGCCACCAGCCGGCGAAACCGTGCCAATCATAGTTAAACTGCCCACTTGATGATCGGCCGCCTTGATCACGCCGGCGCGCTCGTAGACGGAACGTATGGCGGAGTCCAAATAGGCGGGAAAGGCTTCATCGCCCGGAATTTCTTCCAAGCGACCGGAGGTTTCCCGCATGGCTTGTGCCCAGCGGGACGTGGAGTCCGCCAACAGCAACACGTTGTAGCCCATTTGACGATAATACTCGCCCAAGGTAATGCCGGTGTACATGGAGGCTTCTCGCGCAGCGACCGGCATGGAGGAGGTATTGCAAATAATAATCGTGCGGTCAATCAAAGCGCCACCGGTTTTAGGATCTTTTAAATGGGGGAATTCGGTAATGGTTTCCACCACTTCACCAGCGCGCTCACCACAGGCAACCACAATGACAATATCCACGGAAGAGTGTTTGGCGATCAAATGTTGCAACACAGTTTTACCAGAACCAAAGGGGCCGGGAATACAGCCCGTACCGCCCAGAGCAATCGGGAAAAATGTATCCACTAGGCGAATGGTCGTACTCATAGGCGTATTGGGAAATAATCTCTCACTGCGCCGGGTGCGCAGCAGCTCACTGGGCAGGGGTTTGCGCACCGGCCAGCGCTGCTGCAAAGTCAGCATGTATTCTTTGCCACCGGCAGAGCGCAAGCGCACCACTGGCGTATCCACAGTGACAACCGCTTCTTGAATCCAGGTGACTTCCACTTCGCCCTGAGTATCAAAAGGCACCATGATTTTATGAGTAAACAAACCCTCTTGGACAGTGCCCATCACGTCGCCGGCACGAAGTCGAGCTTGTTGTTCGACGCAGGGAATAAATGACCATTTGTGATTCTGATCCAGAGCGGCTAAATCGATGCCACGAGGGAGAAATGTTCCGTGGGTTTGCGCTAATTCTTCCAGTGGATTCTGCAAACCGTCATATACCTTGCCCAATAAACCGGGCCCTAAACTGACCGAGAGCAACTCGCCGCTCTGTTCAACCTCATCACCAACAGCAACGCCAGAAGTATCTTCATACACTTGTGCATCCGCAAATTGACCTTTGACCCGCAAAATTTCGGCTTTTAATCTGACCGGGTGAGTTTCTTGATCGGAACGCCGAGGAAGAATATAGATGACTTCGTTTTTCAGTAGCGGCAACAATTCACCTTGCTGCCATCCAGCCTCAATAGTGACTAAACTTTCCTGTACTGAGACCACTCTAGCCAAGCGATCTTCTGGTTTCTTTGAGGACTGTGAGTCTGACAACATGAGCGACATTCACCTTAAATTTGTCTGATTTTTTATGACACCGCAATCGTGGTGGGTGTTTCTATTAGAGGATCAACGAGTTCTGTCACCATGGCCTTAAAGCGCTGTTGTGCCGGCTCTTTGGCATAGGTCACCCAGCGTGAAATCAAATCCCAGCGCATGCGATAAATTGCTACCGCAGCAAGATCAAATTGATGCTCCCAGGAACAGCGCTCCAACCACAGCCATATCTGTTGTAACAGCAATTTTTCTAAATCCATGGCGCGCTCTTCACGCAAACACCGAACCGCTTCGGGCACCCAAGGTAGGCGTTTTTCTAAACCCAGCATGGGCTCGTGCCAATTTCTTTTTATCGTTGGCAGCCAGCGGCTGTGAGCCCAGGTTTCCTGCGGAAACTCATGTCCCAAATAACGTCGCCGCAGTGCCGCCACCACACTGCGAAAGGACAGTCGCCAAACCAATAAATCACTAATATCTGCCGATTGTATCGCCTGCAGATTATGGTTAAACAATTTTAAAAGCTGTTGGTCTGTTCGCTCGTGAGGCTGCCGAAACCAATCCAAAATGTCAGCTAAACGACTCATATCTTGCGCATCCTCCGGGCTAAGCATGGTCAATCGCTGCTGCAATTGGAACCGCGAAATCGGAGTGTAGTTTGCGTTAAACAGTTGATTGCACGACGGCAAGCTGCACATCAGCGCTGTATATTGGTAAGGATCCGCCATTAATTACTTCACCATACCTTCCAAAATCGCCCGAAAACGTGGCTGCAAGTGCTCCAACAAAACTTGAGTTAAACGCTCGTCGGTTAAATCGATTTGCACATCTTGGTCTTTTAGATAAATCACGATGCCACTCGATCCTTGACCCGCCTGCGCGAATTCGACTCCGTCACGCAACACGTCCGCAGCCACGCTCAAAATAAAATGGGACAGCGTGCCCTCTTTTAACTCCAGAGGATTGTTGCGCAGATCGTCCAAACCAATTAAAGATTCTGGCAGCAACACGATCATCTCTGACTGATCATCCAGCTTGGCATCCCGTCGCGCCCTACCGGCTACTTCCAATATTAACTTTTGCAAAAATGCTTCTTGATCCAATTGATGCGCAAGCAGATGCTGAACCTTCTCACCCACCGTATCCGCCAGTTTGGCTTTTAATTTTAAAATGATATCGCGCATCGCTATTGCCAGAGCTTCGTGTCCACCCTGGCGAATGTGTTGCGCCTCTTTGTTCGCATTTGCCACTATTTGCTCTGCTTGGTCTTTTGCAGCTTGAATCATTTGCTGGGCTTTTGCTTCCGCTTCAGCCAGTCTTGCCTGCCCTTCTTCTAATCCCGCATCAATACCTTGCTGACGCAAACGCGCAATCAGTTCATCAACTCCATAGGCTGCTTGTTCACTGTGTTTTGTGTCTGCCATTTTAACCTCCTCAGGCCGGGATACTGCCGGCAGCAACCAGTGCGAACACAAATGCAAATACCGCAAACCCTTCCACAATTGCCGCTGGAGCCAACGACAAACCAAATATTTCCGGTTTGGTTTTGCTTGCGTGAATAGCTGAAGCACAGGCTTGGCCCTGTTTTATTCCTGAAAACATCAAAGCTAAACCCGCCATAATGCCGATACCCGCCAATGCTGGAGCCGAACCATCAGTCACTTCTCGCTGCAAAGTAAACATTACCACTATGCCGTAAATGACCTGAGAGGATGGCATTACCGACACACCGATAAAGCGCCCATAACCCGACTCGCTATCGACCATCGCACCAATCGCTGCTTGACCTGCGATAGCACAGCCAATAATGCTCCCGATCGCACCCAGTGCCATAACCCCATACATTCCCGCCCAACCCAGTGCGATGACCAATTCATTCATTCGTTTAACTCCTGCTAAAAGATTGCATAACATGCAAAAAAATTGGGCAGCTCTAAAAATAGCCCTTTTGTTAATGTGTTTATTTTGATTCAGCGGAAACGCGTAAATTAAAAGCGCGAAACGGATAACCTTCGCCGTACAAAGCCCACTTGTAAAATTCGATAAAATTTAAGCGCAATCCATGCACCACACCGCTGACAATACCTAAAAAGACATTGAGCCCGTGACCGACAATTAAAATGATCAAGCCGCTCAAAATACCGAATCCGCCTTCGGCAGCAAACGCTTTGTCCGCCAAATCATTGAAGGTTAGGGCTAACGAGGAGGAAGCCAAACCCAGTGCAAACAAACGCAAATAGGACAGTACATCGCCAAACAAATTTGTTACGTCTGTAAGGGCTTTAAGCCCCAGCAAACCGCGCCAAACGATATCCACTGGCGATTTAATCGGACGATCACTGGCAAAACCAAAAATCAATAACCCCGCCACCACACAACCAAGAATCGAGGCTTGATACAGAGTTGTGGCCTGCGACCAGTTCAGTGCTAATAGCGGAGCCGCTACCAGCAATAGCAACCACCCCAGATGATACATTGCCCTTCCCGTGGGCCAAGCAACCCATATTTGCTGGGCATTGGCCACCAGGAGATGCAAAATCCCACAACCGACGGAAATCGTCATCATTAAGTCAAAATTGTTCAAATCAAACACTTTAAAACGCGTTAAAGGATTATCCACCGCCAGCTCAACGCCAAAATAACTGCCAACCAATACCCCCCAAAGACACGACAGTACTGTCACACTCAGCAAAAGTGGTCGCAGTAGTCTACCCAAGTGACTGCGATTAAGCTTTTGCCAGCCAAGTAAAACCGCGCCCAACATCACTGCGGCATAACCCGCATCCGACATAATCATCGCGAAGAACAGTGAAAAAGAAATAAAAAGCGATATCGCCGGATCCCAGCTGCGGTAGGCCGGTGTTTGATAGAAATTCACCAACAATTCACCACCCTGAAATAAGTTTGGATTAGACAACAACGTGGGCGGTTGATCTTGTTCACTCACAGATTGACAGAGCCAAGCTAAATGATTGGCTTGACTATACTCACGCAATTGAGACACTTGATTATCAGCGATCCAACCATGCACCACAAAGAGTTTACCCGCTTCTTCGGTCAGTTTTTGCGCCTCGACAAAATCCGTAATATCCTGTGCCTGCGCCTGACACAGATTCAATTGTGCTAAATGACGTGTCAGTTTTTGTCGCTCCGCCTCAATGTCCTCTAGTTGCGCCTCCAAGAGTTCATGTTGATTCTGTAACTCCGACAATGAAAAGCGGCCTGTATGGACTCGATCACAGGGTAAAATATCGCGCGGCGGTTCCTCCGCAGCAATCAACACCAGCCACAGCTGCTGTTGGCTTCTATGGATAATTTGCCAGGGCAATTGCAGTTTCGCCAATACACTTTGATGTTTGCGCGGTAATAGATAAAACCACAAGCGCTGACCGCCAATATGTTCCCCTTCGGGAAAAGTAAAATCGCCCCAGGGTTTCAGAGCTTCTTGTCGCTCGGCCAGAGCATCCAATAAGTCTTGAGTTCGCCGACGTTTGTCCTCATTGTCTAAAACTCGATCCACCAGTTCAATCAATTCTTGACTGTTGACCCGGGTCAAATCGCTGCGCAGTTGCGCGCGCTTAATCTGTGCTCCCTGGAGATAATGCACAGCTTTTTTAAGCTTTTCAGAGAGTTTTTGAATTTCGCTGATATTAAAATCAAGGGTGGTATTTGGCGTCGCTTTGCTCTGTTTCGTTACAGAGCTAATATGCATGCCACCCCAAGTCTGTAGGGTGCGTAAGCATTGGTCTTTCTCATGCAGCGGACCAAACAGGGTAACCTTTTTTAAGGTAGCAATACTCACATCAAAGACTCTGCACTGAAACGTTGCTTTGCTTTTTCTTTTTCGCCAACTTTGACCGTACCACCGCTGCACGTTCATTATCGGAAAGAAAAATCGATATTTTTTTCATATTGTTTTCCGCTTGGGGAATCAATATTTTGGCCACCAAATTCACTCTCTGCGAAGCTTTACGTACGGCTTTTTGCAATATATCCAAGCGCTGCTCATGTATCTTTTGTTGTAAACTCAATTCCACGGCACGCTGCAAGCGTTTGATCAACAGGTCCACCCAGTGAGGTCGAGTCAGAAAATACTGTTCCAATTCTTTGAACCGCACAGCCACCAATTTTGGCAGGCGCACGCCCATTAAGTTTTGCTGAGTTATTTCAGAGTGATCTAGGCAAATGAGTTCACCCAACTGCATTTCTTGATTAGCAAGCATCTGCAATTGTTCCGCGGTTTCCGCCTCCAGCGCTTGCAGCTCTTTGGTTATGGTATTCAACTGCTCTTTGGCCTTATTTTTTTCAAGCATGAGTTGCTGACGTTTTAGGTCCAGTGATGGCAAATATCGCTTAAAATTTGCCAGCTTTTTCGATTCTTTTAAGTATGTCGATTTACTGAGCGTGAGCTGCGTCATGGGGGTAGTATTTCTCGACTAAAGATTGTTTCATCAACAGTTCGTCTGGAGTAAAGCAACTGGCCAAAGTGGTCCAACACAGATCCAGAGCTTCATCCAATGGAATACTGACATTGATATCCATAAATCTCTGGCGAAATAATGTGCCAAATTTCAGCACACGCTGATCAAACTCAGACAATTCAAACGCCATCGCCTGCTTCTGCTCCGCATCCCGAGCCGCAGAGTAGAAACGAATCATCGTATTCATGATCTGGCCGTGATCTTCTCGTGTCAATTTACCAATCACATGCTGCTTTAAGCGGGACAGTGAACCGAAAGGATCAAGTGCGCCATCGTGTAGATAAAATTGACCCTCGGTAATGTACCCCGTGTTGTCTGGTACCGGATGGGTTACATCATCACCAGGCATAGTTGTTGCCGTTAAAATGGTTACCGATCCACCTTTTTTGTAGTCTGCGGCTTTTTCATAGCGGCGCGCTAATTGCGAATACAAGTCACCCATATAACCGCGATTGGAAGGAATATTTTCCATGGCAATGCCTATCTCTTTCATGGCGTCTGCATAGGCGGTCATATCCGTTAGCAACACCAACACCCGCTTGCCCTCTTCCACGGCAAATTTTTCCGCGACGGCCAAACACATATCTGGCACTAACAGGCGTTCAACAACTGGATCCGAAGCCAAGTTGACGTACATGATGGTGCGGGAAAACACACCGGCATCTTCAAACTCACGGCGAAACATGTGGTAATCGTCAAAAATTAAGCCCAGCCCACCAAATACCACCAAATCTGCGTCCGCTTGAATCCCGATACGGGCTAGCAAGGGGTTGTAGGGCTCTCCGGCAACCGAGAAAATCGGTATTTTTTGACTTTCCACCAAACAATTGAACACATCAATCATTGGAATATTGGTACGAATCATCTTCGATGCCAACTGCCGCCGCACCGGGTTTACCGAGGGACCATCAACAGCGATTTTAGCGTCTTGACTCAGCTCTGGACCACTGTCAAGGGGTGTGCCATCGCCGCGAAAAATACGCCCTAGGATATTGGCGGAACAGGTTACCCGAAAAGGCATACCCAGAAAGTTAACAGATGCTTGTGTCGACATCCCGGTGGTGCCTGAAAACACCTGAAGAGACACGACATCATGTTGAATTTTTATAACTCGAGCAAGGGATTGAAAACCGGATATATCCTCGACTTTGGCTAGATCATTGAGTGCTATTGCAACTTTTTGTTGGTCGTAATTGGGTGGAACCTTGATCTTAAGAATGTCACCGACAATTTCTAGTATTTTTGAATAGCGTGTGAGTTGTTGTGACATAGTCTTCTAATTCTTTGCTATTGGTTACAAATATTCTACTGACTCTGTTAACGGCCCGATACGGGCAAGTGAGCCGCGAAATATTCAGTCTTGATTTCGTGCAAAAGCGCATTGCAGCTGGCTGCAATGACTGAGGATAGGTCTTGACCATAACCGAATTGCGCACCTTCAACGCCGTAAATGTGCAACTGAGCTGGCAACAGACCCAAAATACGCGACATCTCTACCGCTTCGGCCAAACTGAATGCATGGCTGGAATACTTAAAAAAATCCGAGGGCATTTGATCTCCCGCGGCACTCAAATGAATTCTTCGTCCTGGCTGCCCCTGCTTCATCACAGCATCGAAAATTACGACCGTTTGGTAATCTCGCCACAGATCAATGAGCCCCAAGCCCTCACCTGAGGACTCAAAAAAGCCGTAGCCAGCCGATGCACCGTAGCTTCGCAATTGACGAACCATCCACAAGCCGAGACTGTCATCTTGTCGAAACTCGTTACCAACGCCAATAAACACGGTTTGCGACACTCAGCTCAACCTCCCAAAATATTGCCCACTGGCTCAACACCCTAAGACTAAGACCGTTGAGGCTGTGTTTTCGCATGGTAGGTTAGAGTCTTGCCATCTTTTTGTATAGACAATTTTAAAAAATGGGCAGAACACGAAATACAGGGGTCGTAGTTGCGAATTGCCTGCTCACATTGATGGCGCAAACTGTCTTCCGCAATATCCAAGCGCGTCGCAATGAAATGGCGCAGATCGTTTTCCATAGTCGCTTGGTTCACTGAAGTGGGCGCGACGATTTTTGCATCCTCAACGATTCCCTGATCATCAATGCGATATCGATGGTAACAAATGCCTCGCGGAGCCTCGGTGGCCGCGTAGCCAGTTCCGGCCCGCGGTGGCACATCAATAAAACTCAGTGAAGGCTTTTCGTAACGATTGATTATGTGCAGCGCTTCTTCACAGGCGTGCAACACTTCGATAGCACGGGCTACAATATTTTTAAATGGGTTGTAGACCGGTCCATTCCAGCCAATTTGCTCAGCAGCGGCAGCAGCGGCCGGTGATAGCCGATCTAAATTATTGGCCAATCGCGCTAGAGGGCCAAAAAAAACATTTTTGCCATGCTTGTTACGTGTTTGCAGCGCTGTTGAATGAGGCACATGTTGCTCAATAAGATAATCGTCATAGCCTCCCGCCACCTCGACATCCAATCCTTTATTGGAGACCAAACGTCCCTCATTCAAAGGGTATTCGTGCGGATGACGCAGCGAAATAAACTCATAGTCCTGTTCAAAATCCGGGAAATTCAATTTCGAGGTAAACTGCACAGTTTCTTTCGCCGCACCTATAGCCCACTGCAGTTCACTTTTCAGCTGATCGAAATCACTGACTTCCGGACACTTATAAAATCCACCGACTCGCAAATTAACAGGGTGAATTTCGCGACCACCGATTACCCGCATCAATTCATTGCCAACCCGTTTTAAACGCAAAGCCATCTCCACTAAACCGCGATGGTCCTTGGCCATTGCAATAGCATCATGGTAGCCTAAAAAATCCGGCGCGTGGAGCATATAGATATGCAGTACATGACTTTCGATCCACTCACCTAGGTATACCAGTCTGCGCAAGTCGCGGATACCGCCTCCGGGCCAGGCGACACCACAGGCCATTTCCATCGCATGGCTGGCGCCGTTCATATAAGCAATAGGGCAAATCCCGCAAATCCGCGCTGTGATATCCGGTACCTCCCGGTAATCACGCCCCTGCAAAAACGCTTCAAAAAATCTCGGTGGCTCGAATATACGCAGCTCCACATTCTCGACAGTATCATTTTCGATTTTGACGTAAAGGGCACCCTCGCCCTCTACGCGAGCGAGATAGTCAACATTTATGATTCTATTGGTCATGTTTATTTCTCACATCAGCAAAGGGTTTTGCACCGGCGTTAAACGTGCTGAAAATGCGTACCACTTGTTGATCTGTAGCACCGTAGGTTTGCAATTGTTGCACCAGCGCTTGGGTATTGGCCTGTTCAGTGGGTCCGTAACAACCGTAACAGGGGCGGTTAAAGCTTGGACACAGGGCACCACAACCCGCATGGGTCACAGGTCCCAAACAATGACTCTGCTGAGTCACCATGACACACACATTGCCTTTGCGCTTACAATCCTCACACACGCTGTGCTTGGGCACATTGGGTGTACGCTGATTTAAATAGGCGTTGAGCACTTCCAATAACTGTTCTTTATTAATGGGGCAGCCGCGCAGTTCAAAATCCACTTGCACATGATCGGCTATAGGTGTGGAGGTCTCTAAGGTATCAATAAATTCTGGGTGAGCGTATACCGTCGCAATAAAATCCTTTACGTCTTTAAAATTGCGCAACGCTTGCACCCCACCCGCCGTTGCGCACGCACCTATGGTAATCAGGGTCTTTGATAAGCGCCGCACATCGCGAATCCGCTGCACATCGTGGTGAGTGGTAACCGATCCTTCCACCAGAGAAATATCGAAAGGCCCATCACCATAATGACTGCTGGCTTCGGGAAAATAAGCAATTTCAACAAAATCGGTCAAAGCCAAAAGTTCATTTTCACAATCCAGCAAACTGAGCTGACAACCGTCGCAAGATGAAAATTTCCACACCGCCAAACGCGGCTTTGAGTTGCTCACTGACGTCATGCTCTTCTCCTATAACTCGTGTACAGCAAATAAATCGCTGATGTGGTCAAAGCGAAATATAGGACCATCCTTACAGATAAAATGCGGCCCCCATTGGCAGTGACCACAATGACCAATGGCGCATTTCATATTGCGTTCCATGGAAACATAAACTTGCTCGTCCTTAACGCCCATTTTATTTAATGCGAGTCGGGCAAAATGCATCATCACTTCGGGTCCACACATCATGGCGCATACATTGTTTAAATCGACTTCCACTTGATTCAATAAATTGGGTACCACGCCAATATTTCCCGCCCACTGCCCCTGGGCTTTATCCACAGTTAATAGGACCTCTATGTTTTTTTCACTGTGCCAGGCTTCTAACTCAGAGCGAAAAACCATGTCCAAAGGTGTACGCGCACCATACAACAAATACACTTTTCCGAATTGTTCACGGTGATTTAAGATGTGATAAATCACCGGCCGCAACGGTGGTAACCCCAAGCCGCCCGTCATGATAATAATGTCCTGTCCCGCCGCTTCTGCTACGGGCCAATGACTACCAAAGGGTCCACGCACGCCGACCGTGTCACCGACTTTTAAATGAGCCATCGCTGAGGTCACGCCACCCACTGCACGCGTCGTGTGGATTAGCGGGCCATGTTCAGCATCGGCGCAAATCGAAATTGGGACTTCGCCATGCCCATGGGCATAGAGCATATTGAATTGTCCTGGCTTAAATTTGAGGGGGATGCCATCTTGAGGCTCCAATTCCCAGGTAAATATATCACCAGCACCGGTTTCCCAATTTAAATGCTTGATCACGAAAGGTCGCGGCAACATATTTTGCTGTAGACGCAAATCCTGCAGTTGAGATTCGGTATAAATTTTCGCACCGCATACAGTTGCCGTCACAGAAGCCTCCCAGAAGGTTTACGATAGATATCCAGTCCTTGTAGACGCGCCGCTTGCAGGCGCTTCAACAGCACCGCCATAAATTCGGGATAAATTCGGCTGGCAAACTCAGGACTTTCTTGCATTATGTCACGCAGCGCCGGGGCATTAATTTCAATCGTTTCAATGGCGGATTGCGCCTTGACATCAAAGTGCCAGACGTAAGGAGGTATTAACCAAGACCAGCCAATGACATCCGGTGCACTGATGGTTTCAAAAGCGCGCACCCCACCCCCCGGAATATGGTTTAACAGCACCACTTGACCGCTCAACAACAGCCAAAAAGCATTGGCGGGCTGCTGGAAATTCAGCAACATTTTGCGCGGTGGGTAGGGTTTAAATTGTGCGACACTCGTCAGTAACTGAATGTCTTCATCTGCAAAATTTTTTAAAAAAACGTGGCCGCGCAGAGCATCAAATACTTGAGTCATGATGGGCTCCCACTGACTGAGGTAAGTTTAAAACATTGATTGCCTCTTGGGTGATGTCGATACCCACTGGACACCAACTGATACAGCGTCCACATCCGGTACACCCCAAGGTATCAAATTGATCTTGCCAGGATGCCAGTTTGTGGCTAAACCACTGCCGGTAGCGAGAATCCGGACTCTGACGAACACTACCGCCAGCCATATGCGAGTGAGATTCATTAAAACAAGAGTCCCAGTGACGCACTCGTTCGTGGGTGCCGCCGGCTAAATCCGTATGTTCCTCAACCGACGAACAAAAACAGGTCGGGCACACCAAAGTGCAATTCGCACAGTGCAAACAGCGTTCACCCAATTCCTGCCAAAATTCTACGTTTTGCAATTGCCCATATATGGTTTCTTTTAATTGTTCTGTTGGCATAGCACGGCTTTGTTGTGCCGCAACTGCAATGGCAGCCTTGGCTAAATTCGACTGTGCGGATTGGGCGGCAGACAGTGCCAAATTATCCAATAGATCTTTACCCGCACCGCTACCAGATTTGACCGTAAAGAAATGATTGCCATTATCCACAACTTCGGTCAACACCAGATCGTAACCCTCCTGTACTTCCGGTCCGGTGTTTAGAGACGTACAAAAACAGGTTTCAACCGAGTGCGTACAGTTAACCGCAATAAGCAATAAATCACTGCGCTTTGATGCGTATTGGCCATCAACATAAGGCCCTTCTAAAAAAACGCGATCTTGCACAAACATGGCGTGCAAATCACACGAGCGAATCCCAATAAAGGCCTTTTTTTGTGGTGATTGCGATGCAGTTTTGAACATGAGCTGTCCATCTTCCTGCGTCGCTGAATAGAGAACTTCTTCTTTTGGAAAGAGAAATTTTTTCCAGCTATCCGGACTGGTAGTATGACCAAACAGCTGAGGGCCATGGCCATCGGTTAAACCGTAAAAACCTGGGCGCTGTTCGTCTTGCACACCCACCGGAAAATCCTCTACTTCCCGGACTTGATCGTACATTATGGCGTGTTCGCGTCGCACTGGACCATAGGTTAAGTAGCCCTGTTGTTGCAAAAGATTCAATAAACTTTGCAACTGCTCCACGGACATGATTTGCGTTGCATCCGTCATGAAAAAAGTCTCCGCTGAAAAAGCGTAAAATTCAAGTGATCGGCCAATGGCGAGATTTACTCGCCATCTAATTTATCAACCCAACTTTCTTTCCGCAGCGGCAATATGTTTGCTGCCTTTAATGATTGAGTCGGGATTAAGAGAAATGGTATCTATGCCGCACTCCACCAAAAACGCCGCAAATTCCGGATGATCGGAAGGCGCTTGACCGCATATCCCAACTTCTCTGCCATTGGCATGAGCCACTTCAATAACCTGAGCCACCATTCGTTTGACCGCCTCGTCCCGCGCATCAAACATATAGCGCAACTCCGATGAATCACGGTCGATACCCAATACCAGTTGGGTCAAGTCATTACTACCGATAGAGAAACCATCAAAACGCTGAGCAAACTCCTCTGCCAATATCACGTTAGATGGGATTTCACACATTACATAGACTTTTAAGCCTTTTTCACCCCGGGTCAAACCCGCTTCCGCCATGACCTCCAAAACCTTATCCGCCTCTTTTGGTGTGCGGCAGAATGGAATCATGGCAATGACATTATCAAAGCCCATCAATTCCCGCGCTCGTTTTAAGGCTTTGCATTCCAGTTGAAATGCCTCGCGATAATTTTTGTGATAGTAGCGCGAAGCACCGCGCAGACCCAGCATGGGGTTGTCTTCATCCAACTCAAAATATTCACCACCAATCAAACCGCGATATTCATTGGATTTCAAATCGGACATACGCACTATGGCTGGACGGGGATAGCAAGACGCAGCAATTTTGGCGATACCTGTGGCTAATTTATCGACAAAATATTCAGCCTTGTCACTATAGCCTTCCGTTAACGTAGCGATGCGCTGCTGTACTTCTGGAGAGGTTACACGATTAGGATGCAAAAGCGCCATTGGGTGAATTTGAATTTGACTGCCTATAACAAATTCAATGCGCGCCAGACCAATTCCCGCGGTGGGCAATTGCCACCAGTGGATCGCTCCGTCAGGCATGGCCACATTAATTTTTATTTTGGTTTTGGTCTGCTCAATTTCGTCAATATGAATTTCATTGGTTTCAAAATCCAATAAACCTTCATAGACGTAGGCCACTGAACCTTCGGCGCAATCTATAGTGATGTCCATACCGTCGCGCAGAATTTCTGTGCCATTGCCGGTCCCGACAATCGCAGGGACTTTTAACTCACGACTAACGATAGCCGCATGACTGGTGGCACCGCCACTGTTGGTAATAATCCCTGCCGCTTTGCGCATCACGGGCACCCAATCCGGGTCCGTGCGCTCGGTCACCAATATGGCACCGGCGGGAAAACTTTCGCTCTGCTGCGGGTTGTCCAAACGGCACACTTTACCGCTGGAAATTGCAGCGCCAACACTGGCACCTTCAATAAGCACATTGGATTTTTCTTTGAGCTGATAGCTTAAAAAGACCGCGCGATCTTTTTGCGACTCGATGGTTTCTGGTCGGGCCTGGACAATAAACATTTCACCTGTATTGCCATCTTTCGCCCATTCAATATCCATGGGACGACCATAATGTTGCTCAATTATGACTCCCCAACGGGCGAGAGCCATGACCTCATCGTCGTTTAACACCAAACTGGTTTGTTCAGCATGAGTGGTGGGAATGATCGCCGTGGCCTCGTCGTTGCCACCCTGACCAAAGCCCTCAGCGTAAATCATTTTCTCTAATTTACTGCCGCAGGTTCGCTCCAAAATAGGCTGCAACCCTGCGGTTAAAGCCAAAGGTTTAAACACCATAAAACGATCGGGGTTGACACTGCCTTTTACCACCGATTCACCCAAACCCCAGGAACCGTTGATTAAAACGACTTCGGGAAAACCGCTTTCGGTATCCAAAGTAAACATGACTCCGGCAGACCCGATATCGGAACGCACCATTCTCTGCACACCCACCGACAAGGCAACCTGCTCATGCGCAAAACCGCGTTCTTCACGATAGGCAATCGCTCTGTCTGTGTACAAAGACGCTAAGCACAAGCGCGCCGCCTCCAACAGGGCATCAATGCCACGAACATTCAGGTAACTTTCTTGCTGACCAGCAAAACTGGCTTCTGGCAAATCCTCAGCGGTTGCAGAACTGCGCACTGCCACGTCACAATCTTGCATACCAATTCGATCGCACAAGGCCCCATAGGCAGTACCAATTTCATCTTTTTGATCAGCGGAAAATTCGCCGCCGCAAATGAGTGCACGAATGGCACTGCCGGTGTCTGCGAGGTGTTGTTGTCCCGTTGATAATTTCTGCAACTCTTGGTTAATACCATCTTGCAGATTGTTATTTGCGATAAAGTCACGGTAGACTTTCGCCGTGATGGCGAACCCCGAAGGAACTGGAATACCCTTTTCACCCAGCGTTTGGGTAATTTCTCCGAGACTGGCGTTTTTACCACCAACCAGAGGCACATCTTCAATTTTGAGCTCATCAAACCATAAAATATCGTCTTGCATTGCCATTCACGTTCCCCTTTTATTTTGGATCTCAACCGCGACACTGGACATAGAGCCTGTTAAACAATAAAGACACTTTTCAATGTTATCGTCAACCAGCGACCTGGGTATAGCTCACTTCATAGTGGGTAGCTTAAGGCGTCCAGCCGGAGAGTTTTTGTTTCAAATCAGATGTTGCGAATTCTCTACGAATTAGTTTGCCAGCCAATTACGACTTTACTGTTACCTTGGGCGTAACTTTGACCCATTATTTGGGATGAGTTGCATTATTATGAATAATTAGTCTTATCTCGCAATATTAGATTATTCTAATTCACATCCTTAGGTTTTGATTGAGATCATGGATTAGCTCCGAGAACTCCTATCTAATGAGCAATGAGAACGTCAAAGATAAACCAAATTTTGATCACTCCCCAACAACGATTCAGCAAGAGATACTCATGAGCGATAACTTTGAAGAAATCCGACACGACATTTCCCACTACGCAAAAGAACTGAAAACGCTAGCCCCCGAAGCCATGGGACATTTTTACCAATTGTCCCACGAAGCCAGTAAAGACGGGCTGCTGAGCGCCAAAACCAAGGAATTTGTCGCCTTGGCCATAGGCGTAGCGACACACTGCGACGGCTGCATTGCGTTTCACACCAAAACCTTGAAAAAACTCGGTGCCACTCGCGAGGAAATTGGCGAAATTCTGGCCATGAACGTGTATATGGGAGGCGGACCGTCACTGATGTACGCCGCTAAAGCCCTAAAGGCTTTTGACCAGCTGCAGGAGCCGTCTACATAAAGCCAAAACTGAAGCCAAAGTAGAATCGCCACTATCCTCACCGAGTCGATTTCAGTAAACTTCGGCGATGAATGCAGATGCCTTAACCACCTTAAACACCATATTTGGTTACGAGTCCTTTCGTGGCCAGCAAGCCGAAATCATCAATACGGTCATCAGCGGCGCCGATGTCCTCGTCCTCATGCCGACGGGCGGTGGCAAGTCGCTGTGTTATCAAGTGCCAGCCCTTTTGCGGGAAGGCGTTGCCGTGGTGATCTCACCACTGATCGCACTGATGCAAGACCAGGTCAATGCCTTGGCCCAACTGGGCGTTGAAGCGGCATTTTTAAATTCCACTCTGAGCGCCGATGAAGTTTGGCAAATCGAAAATAAATTGCGCCGTAATCAGCTTAAGCTGATTTATATCGCACCGGAGCGCTTGCTTCAGGCACGTACTTTGGACCTCCTGGACAGTCTAAGCATCAGTCTGTTTGCCATAGACGAGGCCCATTGTGTTTCCCAGTGGGGCCATGACTTTCGCTCAGACTACCTACAGCTGAACATTCTCCACCAGCGTTTCCCTGAAGTACCTCGAGTGGCACTGACTGCCACCGCAGATCAACGCACCCGCCAGGAAATCGTGCAGCGATTGCAGTTGGAGCAGGCAGCACAATTTATCGATGGCTTCGACCGTCCCAACATTCAGTACCGTATAGAAATCAAACAGGACGCGCGCGCGCAACTACTGCGATTTCTGAGCGCCGAACATGCCCATGACTCAGGCATTGTCTACTGCCTATCGCGCAAAAAAGTCGAAGAAACCGCAGCGTGGTTGAATACCAAAGGATTTGACGCCCTTCCCTATCACGCGGGTCTACCCACGGAGGTTCGCCAAGATCACCAAAACCGCTTTTTGCGAGAGGATGGTTTGATTATTGTCGCCACCATCGCCTTTGGTATGGGTATTGATAAACCCGATGTGCGCTTTGTTGCCCATCTAGATCTACCCAAGAGCATCGAAGCCTATTATCAAGAAACCGGGCGCGCCGGACGCGATGGTGCCGCTGCCACGGCTTGGATGGTTTACGGTATGCAAGATGTGGTTAAACTCAAGCAGATGCTGGATCAATCCCCTGGCGCGGAAATGCACAAACGCATAGAACAGCAGCGCCTCAACGCTATGCTGGGCCTATGTGAAATCACCAGTTGTCGTCGCCAGGCCCTGCTGAGCTACTTTGGTGAGTCGCACCACCAGGCCTGCGGCAACTGCGATACCTGCCTCAATCCCGTGGCGACCTTCGACGGCACCGTGGTGGCGCAAAAAGCCCTCAGTTGCTGTTACCGCAGCGGACAACGTTTTGGCGTAGTGCAATTGATCGATATTTTATTGGGCAAAGACAATAATAAAATTCGGCAATTTGATCACCAAAGCTTAAGCACCTATGGTATTGGCAAAGAATTAAAC
>JBNKFP010000027.1:0-18023 GCA_050289365.1 Cellvibrionaceae bacterium
TTACAAAATGTGAACCTGGGCTCTCTTGGCGAATACTACCACCATGTCTTGCAGGACTGGGCATGGAATGAGGCCGTCATGGCTACAAAATTCGATCATGTTTTGCAAGTGAGTCCGCAAGTAAAACAACCGTCCATTCTCGTGCTCGGTGCCGGTGCCGGGCGCTTAAGCTGGGAGTTGCACCAATCGCTCAATGCTCAAATCACCATCGCCACCGACATCAATCCGCTTCTGCTCACCGTCGCCAACAAATTAATCAAACAACAGCAAGGGTTTGAATTCTACGAGCTAAACAGCTTCCCACAGATTGGTCATGACATCGCAAAAAAACACCCAGTGACGCCGCCATCAGATCCTCAGGGCAAGTCCAAAACCTGGTTTGCCCTGGCAGCGGATGTATGGCAGATGCCAGTAAAACCCTACAGTTTTGATGTGATCGTAACGTCCTGGTTTATCGATGTGCACGGCGGCAATAATCGCGACTTGATCCCTCTGCTCCGCCACTGGCTAAAACCCGATGGTTGCTGGATCAACACCGGGCCCTTGCTCTACCCCAATGCGGTACCCTTTGAACAAAAATACAACCGCGAAGAATTGATCCAACTTATGGACATAGTCGGGTTCGAAATGCAACAGGAACGCCTGGATGAAGACATCCACCTGAGTTCGCCAATCAATGTACGCAAGCAAACCGAACAGGTCTGGAGTTTTTGCAGTCGCGCTTTAAGCGACGTGGAATTTGAGGCCAAAATACAGCAAAACTCGGCATTAAAGGAATCGAAAATTCCGCGCTGGTTACTGTTACACCACTTGCCGGTTCCCGAAGGCTTCGAGTCGCCTGCGGCATCCCATCCGATCATTGATCTGGTTTTAGCATCCGTAGACGGTCACAAAAACATCCATCAAATTTGTGCCGAGGTAGCGCCACACATGCCAGAAGGCTTGGATGTGTATGAAGCGGTAACAACCCTATTTGGTGAGCTACTGGGACTCGATTCGCAATGACTCTGCATTATTCAGCAACACCACGGCCAGTGCAGTAATACCTTCCTCGCGACCATTAAAACCCAGACGTTCAGTAGTGGTTGCTTTCACATTGATTTGTCCCACCTCACACTGCAGATCATCGGCAATGTTTTTACACATATGCGGAATGTAAGTTGCCATGCGCGGCGCTTGCGCCACTATGGTCAAATCCGCATTTTCCACGAGGAATCCCAAACGTTTAATTTTGGCGAAGACCAAACGCAATAATTCGCGACTGTTGGCGTTTTTGTATTGTGGATCGGTATCGGGAAAGTGTTTTCCTATATCCCCCAGAGCCGCAGCCCCCAGCAGTGCATCGCTTAAGGCGTGCAACAAGACGTCACCATCCGAGTGGGCGATTAAACCGTGATGATGCGGTATCACCACACCGCCCAGAACAATTTTATCGCCCGGTCCAAAAGCGTGAACATCAACGCCTTGGCCGATTCGTAAAGGCATATCGCCTCCTGTTGATTTTAATTTGAGTTTATTTTGTGCTGGCACTGTTGCTGCAAAATCCACTCAGCCAGTGCTAAATCTTCCGGCTGGGTAATTTTTAAATTATCCCGACTGTCCTCTAAAACCTGCGGCATATAGCCACTCAGTTCCATGGCCGAAGATTCATCGGTCACTTGCTGTCCCTGCGTCAGTGCGTCTTCGATTGCTTTGTGCAGCATTCCCACACGGAAAATTTGCGGCGTATGGGCATACCAAATCGTGTTCCTATCCACCGTAGCCTGGACTTTTCCGGCGACGACATGTTTTAAGGTATCGGCCGCTCGTGCAGCCAAAATAGTGCCGTACTCAAATTCGTTGGCACTGTGAATTAAAGCGTGGATTTGGGCCGCAGCCACACAGGGTCGCGCGGCATCATGCACGAGAGCCCAATCGTCCTGATAACCGCGACTCATCAAACATTGCAAGCCGTTTAGCACAGAGTGGGCGCGCTCCATACCACCCTCAATGGCTTCAAGCCTAGCATCAGGCAGGATCGCCTGCTTAAACCATGGGTCATGCTCGGCAATGGCGACTAAAACACCGTCAATTTCTGGCGTATTGAGCAATTTCGACAAAGTCACTTGCAATACGCAGCTGTCGGCGAGAGGCAAATATTGTTTGGGTAAAGAGGCACCCATTCGACTGCCAACGCCGGCGGCGGGCACAATAGCCCAAATACGACCTGAATGAATCATAAAAATGGCTTAATGGATTGATCGAGAGAGGTGGAGATTACTGTTCACTGGAACTTTGTACAACCATAAAAAAGGTTTCGCCTTTTTTGATCATACCCAAATCGTTGCGGGCGCGCTCTTCGACGGCATCATCCTGATGCTTTAGCGCTAGCACTTCTTCATTGAGTAGCCGATTGCGCTCAATGAGGCGGGAATTTAACGCCGTTTGTTTTTCAATTTCTTGATTCAATTGCGCTAAATTCGCGAAACTGCCTTCACCCACCCAGAGGCGATACTGCAACAGCAGCAGTACGACCAATAATGTTGCGAAAATCAGTTTCATTAAACCCTTCCGGCCAAAAATTCAGTAACATCGACATTTTGATTATTATTTGCTCGGCTATTTTGCCTCGCCGATCCCAAAAAGAAAAGGCCGACTGGACAGCCGGCCTTTTCACGTTAAATCAACAGCCCCTGATCTAACTGTAGATCAAAATTGACAGTGGAATTAGTTTTTAAATTCCGCTCGCCCGCGATACGGAGCCGCAGCGCCCAATTCCGCCTCAATACGCAACAAACGGTTGTATTTGGCTACGCGATCCGAGCGCGACAATGAACCGGTTTTGATTTGACCCGCTGCAGTCGCTACGGCCAAATCGGCGATAGTGGTATCTTCGGTTTCGCCCGAGCGATGAGAAATGACCGCGCTGTAGCCGGCATCTTTGGCCATTTTGATTGCGTCCAAGGTTTCGGTTAAGGAGCCGATTTGATTAAATTTAATCAAAATGGAATTGGCAATGCCTTTTTCAATACCTTCTTTTAATATTTTGGTATTGGTGACAAACAGGTCATCGCCTACCAGTTGAACCTGATCGCCAATTTTTGCGGTTAAGCCAGCCCAACCATCCCAATCGCTCTCATCCATGCCGTCTTCAATGGACAAAATCGGATAGGTCTTCGCCAATTCCGCCAAGTAATCGGCAAATTCCGCAGCGCTGAAGGTTTTGCCTTCGCCAGCCAAATCATAAACGCCATTTTTATAAAACTCGGAAGAGGCGCAATCCAAAGCTAAAGTCACATCGGTGCCCAATGTGTAACCGGCGTTGGCTACCGCTTCGGCAATGGCTTGCAAAGCCGCTTCATTGGACGGCAAATTGGGCGCAAAACCACCTTCATCACCCACAGCGGTGTTCAAACCGCGACCCGACAATACTTTTTTCAGGGCATGAAAAATTTCAGCGCCGATGCGCAATGCTTCGGTAAACGTTGGGGCGCCGACCGGCTGGATCATAAACTCTTGAATATCGACATTGTTGTCCGCATGCTCTCCGCCATTGACGATGTTCATCATGGGCACCGGCATAGTGTATTGACCGGGAGTGCCATTAATATCCGCGATGTGTGCGTACAAAGGTACTTTTTTATCGATTGCTGCGGCTTTAGCAGCGGCTAAAGACACAGCCAAAATGGCGTTTGCACCCAATTTGGCTTTGTTTTCAGTGCCATCGGCATCCAACATAATTTGATCTAAGGCGCGCTGCTCAGCGGCACTTTTGCCGATCAACAAGGGCTTAATGGTGTCGTTGATATTGGCAACGGCCTTGAGTACACCCTTACCTAGATAACGGCTTTTATCACCGTCACGCAATTCCAGGGCCTCGCGTGAACCCGTTGACGCACCAGAAGGAGCACAGGCACTGCCCACTGCTCCAGATTCTAGAATGACCTCGGCCATCACTGTTGGATTGCCACGGGAATCCATGACTTCAAAACCTTTAATATCGACAATTTTACTCATGGGAGTCATTTCTCCATTCATCAAAGGGCTAAACAACCACTGCTCAGCCAGGGCGTTAATCAAGAGCGGGCAGCACCAAGGCACTGGCCCATGAATACATTTTTAACTGTGCAATCCCTTTGCACCACTAAAAATCATTTGCAAGGTCAACGTTCCGGTTACCCCAAAAAAATTCAAATGTTACTCGGCGTCAATCAATGACTAACTCGTCCGTATTTTTCACTATGTCATCTATGGCTTTCATTTGTTGCAGAAACGGTTTGAGTGCGCTCAAGGGCAGAGCGCTGGGGCCATCGCATTTGGCTTGGTCAGGATTAGGATGCGCCTCTAAAAATAATCCTGCAATACCCACGGCCAATCCGGCACGACCTAATTCTGCCACTTGATGGCGGCGACCGCCAGAAGCAGCCCCCAGTGGATCTCGGCACTGCAGCGAATGGGTCACATCAAAAATAACAGGCAAGCCGCCAGTGCTTTCACGCATGGTGCGAAATCCCAACATGTCGACCACCAAGTTGTCGTAACCAAAACAGCTACCTCGCTCACACAATAACAACTGATCATTGCCGCACTCGCGGAATTTTTCCGCGATGTTTTTCATTTGGCCCGGGCTTAAAAATTGTGGCTTTTTGATATTAATAACCGCCCCCGTTTTGGCCATGGCTTCGACCAAATCGGTCTGCCTCGCTAAAAACGCCGGCAATTGTATGACATCGCAGACTTCCGATACGGGCTGGGCCTGTTCAATCTCATGCACGTCGGTGATCACCGGAATTTGGAAGGTCGCTTTAATTTCCTCGAAAATTCGCAGTCCCTCGTCCATACCCGGACCCCGATAGGAGTGAATGGAAGAACGATTGGCTTTATCAAAGGAAGCCTTAAAGACGTAGGGAATGCCCAATGCCTGGGTCACCTGCACATAAGCCTCAGCGGTAGCCATGGCCAAATCGCGGGATTCCAAAACATTCATACCGCCAAATAGCACCATAGGCAATTGATTGCCTACGGCGATGTCGGCCACTTTAACAACTTGATTCATTGCGAGTAACTCAATTGGATTTATTGTGATGTGCCAGTGCAGCCTGAATATAGCTGGCGAACAGCGGGTGACCGTCACGCGGTGTCGAGGTGAATTCCGGGTGAAATTGGCATGCCACAAACCAGGGGTGTTCGGGTAATTCGACAACTTCCACCAGGGTGTCATCCGCAGACCAACCCCCTATGCGCAGCCCACCTTTACGCAACTTTTCCAGGTAATGATTGTTGACTTCATAGCGATGGCGATGGCGTTCCACAATCACGTCTTCGCCGTATATTTGGTGCACTTTGGAACCTTTTTCGAGACGACATTCCTGAGCCCCCAAGCGCATGGTTCCACCCAGATCCGAGCTCTCATCACGTTTTTCCACCGCGCCATCCGATGTCACCCACTCGGTGATCAAACCGATGACTGGATGCGGAGTTTTACGTTCGAATTCGGTGCTATTGGCTTCCGGTAAGCCGAGAACATTGCGTGCAAATTCAATAATGACAGACTGCATACCCAGACAAATACCCAAGTAGGGAATGCGATTTTCGCGGGCGTAGCGCACGGCCATCAATTTACCTTCAAGACCGCGCTCACCAAATCCACCGGGGACTAAAATCGCATCAACATTTTCTAATTGACCCAGTCCCTGTTCTTCCAGATCCTCGGCATTAATGTACTTCAAATTGACCCGGGTACGATTATGGATGCCCGCATGGCTCAATGATTCGTTGAGTGATTTGTAGGCGTCCAATAAATCCATATATTTACCGACCATAGCAATGGTCACTTCAAACTCGGGATTCAGTTTGCCATCCACTACCCTATCCCACTCGGACAAATCTGCCGGCGGTGCATCTATGCGTAGGCGCTCACAGATGTATTGATCCAATTGGTAATCGTGCAAATGACGGGGAATCGCGTAGATGGTATTAGCATCCGGCAAAGGCACCACCGCGCGCTCTTCAACGTTGGTGAACAAGGCGATTTTTCGACGGGATTCGTCGTCGACTATTTTTTCCGAACGGCACAGTAACACTTCTGGCTGTAAGCCAATGGAGCGTAATTCTTTAACGGAGTGCTGGGTTGGTTTGGTTTTGGTTTCGCCAGCAGTGGCGATATAGGGCACTAAAGTCAGATGGATCAGCAGCGCACGCTCCTGGCCCAACTCCACTTTCAACTGGCGCACGGCTTCCAGGAAGGGTTGGGATTCAATATCACCAACGGTTCCGCCAATTTCCACAAAGGCCACATCATACCCCTTAGCGCCTTCAAGAATACGACGTTTGATTTCGTCGGTGATATGGGGAATGACCTGCACGGTTCCGCCCAAATAATCACCGCGACGCTCCTTGCGCAACACCGTCTCATAGACTCGGCCCGTGGTGAAATTATTGCGCCGGGTCATCTTGGTACGCAAAAAACGCTCATAGTGCCCCAGATCCAAATCGGTTTCGGCACCGTCTTCGGTCACATAGACTTCACCATGCTGAAAGGGGCTCATGGTGCCAGGGTCCACGTTAATATAGGGGTCGAGCTTTAGGATGGTGACTTTGAGTTGCCGAGACTCAAGAACAGCGGCCAAGGATGCTGCGGCAATACCTTTTCCAAGTGACGAAACCACGCCACCGGTAACAAAAACAAAACGAGTCATTGAATGCCTTTATCAAATGCTAGGGTCAAATCTTTACAGAGCGTGGGCCCTTTGAAAGCGCTGTGGTGGATTCATGCGTCCACCTAAAGCCAAATGTCGCTCGCTGCCCAATCCCAATCAGGGGACAGTTTTGGATAGTGAATCACATTGAGCGCCTTGGAACTTAGCGAATTGGAGTGCCCCTTGCGGGTTACACCATCGCCTTCAAGATGGGACGCCAGACTACCAGAAAAGCGCGACAGCCTCAATCGTAAAGCGATAAGGAGTTCGAGATCTGAATCTTAGGGAACGGCAGCCGCCTGCGGCGCATTTTCCGTCGGCCAAAAGAGATTGGCAAATTCGATGCCTTGATTCGGCGCATACCATGTCAGCCAAGCGTATTGGCTATTAAAACTGTGTATCGCGACATGGGATGCAGTGGTGGACTCACTGATCCATTGACTGCCGCTGATGTCCGGCCAATAAAGCTGATTTTCAGCTCGCGCGGCGAGCAACAAGCCCGAGCCGGAAGAGCTGGGTAAGACCCACTCCTTAACAGTAACGTTCAACTCCGGTAGGACTCGCTCGGCCAAAACACTCTTGTTGCTTAAATTAAATTGTTGCGCCACCCTTTTCACCGTGTTTGGCGCTGAGCTCTGTTCAACGATCAGGAATGCACTCAGAGATTGCCAAGAACTGGGTACCGACCAAGACAGCAGACTTTGACCGCCATCCGCCTGCCATTGCAACTGCTGCCCGCTGCTGCCATTGACACTCACAATTTTGGCGTGCGCACCTTCGCCCTCTTGCCAATGCAACCAGACTTGCTGATGTTGCTCATCCAGGGAAACAGCAATCTCGGCCTTCGCCGGAGGTTCCGCAACCAGGGTCTCAATATCGAATTTATTGAGACTGCGCAAATGGACGAGTTTGACTTGGCGCCCGCGGGAAGATTGACCACTGACGACAAAACTGGCCAAGCCATCGGCGTACTGAAAGGCTCCCAAAATCTCTTCTGCAGTAAACCCTAGGTCGCCAGCATTAAAATGATCGGCGATCAAATTCGGTTCAAAAAAGGCCCCTCGCAAGGTACTGTCGGCCAACCATACTCCCCAAAATCCAGGCGCATCACCACTGGAGAGATAAGCCAAAAAAGGTTGAGCCACCAAGGGATCCCTCTCCAGCTGACGCAACACAGATAAATTCGCATGCTGGCGAGGAGAAATACCCACCACCGGATCGCCCTGCTCGGTAACCGCCACGGTAAATAAACGCTGGGTACCAGGGACAACTCTTTGACTGATCGAGCGAAAAAGCGGTGAGTTGATCTGTACTGGGGTCGCCGGCGAACTAAAAACACCAGCCGTTGTTGCCATGGTAGCCGTCACTTGATAATTGCCAGTGGCAATAGGTCCCAGTAGGGCGTCGGCTAAATCCACGCGATAGGACAAGGCGCTATCCGGTGGAACATCCACTCGAGCCGAATTTAACGGTCGAGCACCACCGGCGAGCATTGCCGCGCGATCGGCTTCACTAAAATCGTACTGCTGGTTGGAACCTACCTTGGCAAAGTGCCAGGAGAATGGGCTGGCACCAACTGAGGGAGGAACCTGAATCGTCTGCTGAGAATGATTACGCACGGTGATCATCGCGGGCATGATGCCGCCAACCTGAAATTCGGGAATCATCCAGTGGATTTCAATAGCAACTGTCATGGTTTGGCTCTCACGATTAGGGTTTTGCAGTTTCGCTGCTTCGCTGCAGGCGCTGAGACTCAGTAACACCCAGTACAGGGACCACCTTAAATAGTGCCGAACCCTATACGTCATGCACCGCTCCCGGCGGATCATTGGGGATGTTTTCGATTTTCCAGCCGCGATTTTTCAGCAAGCACTTGTAACACATATAGGTTTTATCTTTAACCGGGTCGAAATTGGCCAAGTGGCTGGCGTAGGTCATATAGCAGGCGCGGTCCCAGTTACTCGAAACCGCATCAGCGCTGACCAATGGATCTGGGTTGGGTTGGGCGTCATGGACTCTGTTTTTGGCCGCCAAACTTTGCGCTGGTGTTCCACCGCGGCTGGCTGGAGCATTGGCGGCGTGCTCCATATAACGGGTATGCCCTACTTCATGTGCCCACAATTCATAACCACCATCAAAATTGATGGCCACACCGATCGGATTACCCAATGATGCCAAAGGCAGATTGCCGTAGAGCTGCACCGCCTGAGATGGCCAGAGCTCAACATGATTGGCATTGCTCGGGGCCGCTGCCGTCGGATTCAACACCCCCGCGCAACCGGTCCGCGGACAAGCACTACCGGTAGACGAACCCCCTGCGGGATTAGCCTCTGGAAGAAAGTCGTTGAAATTGCAAACGCTGCAACTGTAGCGCTGATGCAACTGGGTATCGGCAGCGAGCGCAGTTCCACATCCGGCATTGGTGCAAGCACTGCCTACTTGGCTGCCTCCAGTACTGTTGGCTTCATAGCGCAAATGTTGGTGGCCATTGGCACAGGTATAATGCCCGATATATAAGGGGCGCAACATTAAGCTTCCGGCACACGTAGGATGGGGGCAGGTCTGGCCTAACCTGGGTGGCGCCACGCCGTTCTTTTCTAGGTAGATATAATTGCGATTACAGGTATCACAATCATAACTGCGATAATCGACCTGATCCGAGGACTGCATTTCCACAATGACATTACCCCGCATTAAGCCCTGTTTCGCTTCCAATTGCCGGGCAATTTCCGATGATAAGCGCACCGCCAAGCGGTAATAGTAGGGTTCCGCGTAGGTTTCATAAATCGTATTGGCGGCCGCCCAACCATTCGCAGGGTTGGCCGCAGAAGGCTCGGGAATACCCAATTGATCGTGACCATGCCAAGGCCAAAGTCGATCCGGTGTTACGACGATATTGGCATCTTGTCGACGTAAATTACCTGGCGCGGCCAAAGTGGGATTCACAATATCCTTAACCATGGTCCGGTAATCCGCAATATTGCTGAACAGCACGTTGGGCGGAAATTTGACCGCACCATCCGCCAGGCCGTTTTCATTGACAAAATGCATGTGCGAAGCTTCGTATACTTTGCGGAAGTTAGCGACGCTGCCAGCAAAACTGTCGGTCGGGCCCCAGCATACATAGCCACGCAAACTGGCTTTGCGCCACAAGCGGATTTTGGCGCTGTGACTTTGCGGCATTTTCGGATAGCGTTTGACCAACACATCGCTGTTGGCGAAGGTGTAATCGGTGTTTTTTTCAAAGCGAATCTGCGCCCGCAGTTGGTAGCCATCGCCAGCCATATTCGAAGGGTGAAAATAGATACCCGCGCGACCAGTGCGCTTGGCAAATTGATCTTCGGCTTTGTGTTTTTCACCCAAATTATCGTGCACAACAGTGACGATACTTTCGCGGGCGGCGTCGGCTTTAGCAGTCCAAGGATAGAGCGATTCCGCGTCTTGCCCAAAAATGGCTTTGAAGTAATTGGCGATCGCGGGTGGTCGCACACCGCCGTATTTTTCTAAGCAGTTAAAGTAGGTTGCATTACCCTTAACGTCTTTGCGTGGATGTTGGGTTTTGTGGGTATCCAATTGCCATTCCACCGCGGCCTTAGTACGAGTCCGCTCCTTGTGATACATAGCCGTATCGACTGTGTCGACATTGATGGTATCACTATCGATTTCATCAAAAGTCCAGTCGACTCGCAGAGGACCTATTGCCAAACGACTCGCCTCAACAACATCTGCGGCGATTGCGGCAGGGTTTTTCACGGTTACAAGGCTGTCCGCTTTTGCCAAGAGTACTGGCTGCATTTCCAAGGGAATCCAGGGACGGGCGATATCTCTCTCATCCATAGTGACGCGATTATCGCCTGCGGTATAAGAGCCACGATCCTCCGTTAGAGCAGACGCATGGTTGCGCACATTGTTGCGGATTTGAGTATTATCTTCTGGCACCCAGGAACCATCCGAATACCAATACCGATCATCGACCCAGCAAATGATTTCCTTACTGGGATCCGTTAAGTCACGCTTGAGATCGGCACTGCCATTAGCGTAGTCACTGCGATCCGCAGCTTTGCCAAACCAGGGGCGCTTGTAATGATTGGCCATGGTTTCCAGGGCATCACGGGTATCCGCATCATCGTTATCGGACACCGTCAAACGGCTGAAATCGTCGGCGGGATTGGCTTTCTTCTTAGGCACGGATTTTTGAAATTCGTGCAAGGCGCGTTTGTAGTGGTTATTGCTACTGTCATCGGTCACGGGACCGGGATGAAAACCCGCTTCTGCCAGGGCAAACTTCGTCCACAAACGCGCATCCGCCGCTTTTGTCAGTGCGGTATCTTTGTGCCAAAGATCCGCCAGCTGCAACGCCATAGAACTGACATTGGTTGCCGCGTCATAGGGATCGAGATCTTCCGCATGGGTAGCGGGCGCAACATACAGGCGCACCTCTGTGTGCATAGCGGCCAGTGCTATGCCATCGTCCTCGTCCATATCGGAATGCGCATGCACCGCCACCCGATAAGGCATTTTATCCGGCGCCACCAGGTCGCGCCCCCCCGCGGCCGAAAAATCAAACTCGTGCGTGCCCGCCGTTAATAAATCGGTACTGAGTGCCTGCAAAAACACCGGTTTATCGTCCTTGTCGACCACCACCAAATGCCCTTGCTTTAATTTGTCACACTGCTTGATTTCCCAATGTAACTTGAGTGAATCCGCTTTGGCTTTGGCGGCAGGGTCAGCGGATTCGAACTCAGGCCAAAACGGCGCCAGCACGATCTGGGCCTGCTTGTCGGCATCCACTTTGAAATAACGCAACTGCACAGTATAGGGAGAGAAAGCGACATTGAGGTAGCGGGGTACACTGGCTTTAAAGTACCCATTGGCGGCGTCGGTCTCGCCTTTCCACGGAGCGCTGCTGAGGTCGCCATTGAGTCGCTCGGTAGCATCGGCATGCAACAGCTTTTTAAAAACCGGTTCATCAATGAGGGGCGCACCGAAATCACCAAAACCTTCCTTCCAATCATTGACTTCACAATAGCCGCTACCAAACACATCCAAACTCACCTGCTTAGCGCGCTCTTTGATGCCGTGTAATTGGTATTTCACGTCACAGCTTTCGATTTTGGGAATAAACCACTTATCCAGCTTTTGCAGCGTTATGGCCGGAGCCGGTTTTAACTTCTTAGCATTGACCACATGGTTTTGGTTGACCGCCAAATTGCCAGTCCACAACTCGGGAATAAAAATGTCGGTGGCGGCCCCGCCCGGTCCTCGAGCGGGATCGATTAGAGTGTCACCAGGGTCGTTTTGCCATTCTTTGCAACCCAGCAGTTCAAGCACGCAGCGATTGACTTCAACGGGCGTCTGTGTTGCCCAATTAAACAGCGCTATATCTTGCCAAGTGAGGCCTGCGGTCTCGGCGGCGGCAATGGACTTTAGAGTGTCGCCAGCCTGTGGAGAGTAGGTTTTATTTCTCGGTTTAAATAATTTACCCATAGGGAAAACAAGCGTCCGTTATTTATTCGGTAGCGACTGACTCAAACACGTAAACTTCCGAGTCATCGCCAAGCTCCATAGCTTTTAGTTCGCAGTTGCCGGGCGGCAGTGTACTACCGGTTTTGTGATAGCCGCCGTTAATCGTTACTTTGCTTTCATTACCGTCCGTTAACTTAACTTCCATAGCACCGGACTTAACCAGATTGCCATCTTGATCTTTCAATTTGATGCAAAACCAGTTAACCCTATCAGTCTTATTATTACCGGTTAAGGGTACCGGTCGATTACCGGGACCCAGTGGTGGCAATTCCCCTGGTGCATCGGGTTTATTGGTCGCGATGCGTGATACTCGGTGTACCAGGACTTTTTGGTCCACCATCAGCTCCTGCAGGGTCGCTCGGTTGGCTGCGGCGTCCCCACTTTTAACGCGATCTGCAAAGCCCGTTTGTTGCAGGATAGACTCGAAGTGTTTTTCCCCGCCCTTAATTTTTTTGAGCAGCGCACCGGCATCTTCAGCTGAACTTATGGTCACCTTATCATCGCCACTGACTTTAGTGGCGGTTTTGGTATCGCAAAACCGATAAACCCAAACCCCGTCGGAGTATGTCTGCACTGTGCTTACTACGGCTTCTTTTGGATAAAGACGAATCAGACCGGCGGCCAGTGCATTAGCCAGAAACCCAAGCAGGGTTGCCTCAGACTGCCATGCGGTATGGGGGATTAACAGTTGCGAACGCGACAACATCAAGCGCCACTGTGCCATAGACAAATCAAACGCCAGTAACTGCTGGCGTGCAAGAGCGGGGTCCCCGAGGGCAATGGGTTGTGTCGCCGTATTCTGCCGTGAGAAAAGAATCTCAAAAGACCGACCAAAACGATCTGTCAGTGTGATACCAAGACTCGACATAACGCGACACAATCCTGAATGAGTTATGAAAGGCCCGACAGTGTAAGCGGTTTATTCTCACTTGACAACGTGAGCCCCTGAGCCACTATAGCTCGCCTCGCAATACCAGTGAAATACGCCGGTCGGTAACGAACCAAGAGCGCCCAGTCTCAAGCATATCGTCATTCAGAATCATAATAATGTCAGACTGAGCATTAGTGATATTTTTCGCCTGCACACCAATGGAAATTTTGTCACTGATACTGTAGAAAAGGGAACCGTCTAACTCCCCGTGTGAGTCATACCATAAAGGTGCTTTACTGATTACATCGCGGGTGGTAAGTAAATATTTCGACCGCCAGTTGTACGCTAAGCGTCCACTCCATTTTTCATTTTCATAGAGCCCGATTAAATTCACTATGTGGTCGGATTGGCCTTGCAGTGGCAATTTGCTTGGGTCGACACGTATACCCGTGTCCTCATAAATAGACTCAAACCAGCGTTCGTCTTCAACGTCTTTTTCATTATTGGGCACACTGTTGGCGTCAACATAGGTGTAGGTAGCCTGCACCCCAAAGCCCTCGAACCAACCATCAAAAAATTGATTGTAATTGATTTCCAAACCGTCCAATTTTGCATCGCCGCCATTGCGATTGCTGGTAATAGCGACTTGCTGAGTTACGCCCGTCATGCTGTTGGTAAAATCGCGGTAATAAATCCCTCGAGCAAAATAATTCGAAAGATTTTTATGGAATATCGCAGCGCTCAACTGGCCGTAATCGGAAAAATACCACTCTAGTGAAAAATCATACTGCACAGATTCCATGGGTTTCATAAAGGGATTACCGCCCTCGCCCACAAAATTAGCCCCATTTTCCGGTATGCGCAATTTGACGCTTTCAAACATGGAAATAGAGGAATCGGGTCCCGCATCCACTTGACGGTAGATAATATCCACATTTTCACTTTCCTCTGTGTTCACCTCCACACTTTCAAATTCCGTGCGGTTGCGCACATCATACATGTCGGGAAACGCTATGGATTTCGCAAAAGCAAAGCGTCCCACCAAATGCGAAGTGAGATCCACTTTAATATTAAAACTGGGCAGGAAGGTGTGATAATCGTCTTTGGCAACCAGCGATTCCGTATTGGCCATAAACACCGGTCTATTCCGTTCTACCTTGATTGTTCCATCCTCATTGTAGACCGGTGTCCCCTGGGCAAAGCCGCGAATATCATTTTCTAAATAGTAGTAAGGATTGAAGATCCAATTGGTTTCCAGCGCGGTGGTGGCAATGGCATAACTGGGATAAACCCCGTCCGCCACCTGCGAGTTCAAATACGCATCAACAACATTGGGCGTCAATGGCAATTCCACTTCCGCTGGCGGCGCATTTTGTGTAGTGCGAACCATGGGCGCCATCAACGGATAATCCACAACACCCAGGGCTTGGCGCTCCAAAGTAACGTATCGAATACCGATATTGCCCGAATATTTTAATTCACCGTCGCCACTAAAATCCAACTGCATATAAAGCGCATTGCGGGTTTCCAAAGTGGTATTGATTTCATCTGGAGCAAAAATGCCAAATTTCGAATCCACATTTTCTCGCTCTGGATAGGGCTCCCAATTGCCGTCGTTTAACGGGCTGTAATAGAGATGGCGCGAAGGGTTGGCCCCCATAACGGCTCGAATTAATTTTTCATTGGCGTGCAGGGTGTAATTTCCCGGCAAATCCAACACACCTCCGCCCATAAAGTTCGACCAATCTACCCGCTCATAGCCATCTTGCAATTGTGGAATATCAGGCAGCCAGCCGACTCCTTTGCCTTCATAGGTACCCTCAGGTAAATCCCAGTTGCTGCTGGACACCGGATGACCAACCCATTCCGGTGCCAGTGCTCCCCAATTCCAGGAGGTTGCACGCACAACTTGTTCACGCTCAGCAAAACGGTAACCGACCTTAATTTTTTCAACGGGTCCAAAATTCAATTGATAAGAGGAGTCCAATTTCAATGCCAGAGAATCACCATTCGAGCGCTCGTAGTGATCCATAGCCGAACTCCACAAATAGGAATCATCGTCTTGAAAATAATTGCCATCGCCAGAGGGGTCACCACCAAAGCCGGGAAATTTAGGTTGACCATCAACCATCGCATCCCATTGATCATTGCCACTGGCTCGATCGGCATCACGCACGCCGTTCCAGGGTTCCATCAGCGTTAAATGGGGGCGCGCACCGCGCACGTCATATTGATAAATTGCGCGCGTCGCAAGGTGAACGGATAAATCATCCACAGCGGCAGTGGCTTGAATATATTGGAGATCACCGCTTACATCGAAATTTTCATTGACTTGCCAGGTTAAGTTCAAAGAAAAATCTTCGATTAAAGAACGCCCCTCGTTGACGCGGCTGTCGGCTTGAGTTTTATGGCCAAATTGACGAAAATTTTGATAATCATCACCGTCAGTTGGAATACGACTGCGACCCGTCGCGCCGGTGCGCCAAGTATTACCCTCTTCAACCAAAATCCCACTTTCAAATAGACCGTTTTCGTCGAATAAAAAATGCGTTCCGGCCAAGGGTGCTGTCGGTCGATAAGCTTGAGTGAAAAAGCCGCCTTGATATTTAAGCGAGCGCTCATTCCAGGCCAGGGTCGAATCGGAGCGAATATATTCAAACAACACCTGAACACTGTCGTCGGCATTGGCGAATTGCAAAGCTGCGGCCAAGCCATTGCGTTTGCGGTCATCTTCTTTCATTAGGGCATTAGCGGCATTAGGTGCCCAGACTTCGCCATTACCGTCTTCGCCAACAAAATCTTCAGCACGGTGGCCCACCGGATTGGGATCATTGGGAGAGACTAAATCCTCAGCATAAAAAGGCATATAGGTTTCACTTTGAATGCCGTGAGATTGCCCCACCAAACGCGTATCCACATAATTGAGCAAAACGCCCCAACGTCCAAACTCGGTATCGAAAGTGTCACTATAAAGGCCGGAAAAACTGGGGGCCCAAGTTTCAGCCAAATCCCCGTATGAAGAACTGATACTGACTGCGATGGTTTGCGCATCGGAATCAAACGGTTTGCGAGTAATCAAATTGATGGTGCCACCTATGCCACCTTCAATCATGTCCGCTGTTTGATTTTTAAAGATCTGAATACTGCCCAATAATTCAGGTGGCACGTCACGGTAGGACAATCCCCTACCCGCGCTGGCACTAAAGGAATCCCGCCCATTAAATTCCGACCGAGTCTGCGCCATACCGCGTAAAATAATATCCGAGCCTTCAATACTGAAATGGTCTGGGTCATTGGGGGAGGCAAAGCGCTCAATCGCAACCCCAGGTATGCGCTGCATGGCATCCAGCGAACTACGATCGGGCAGCAATCCAATTTGATCAGCAGAAATCGCATCGACCATAGTCGCGGCATTACGCTTCATTTCCTGTGCGCTCATTAAATTGATTTTAGAGCCGGTGATTAAAACCTCTTCCAAAACATCTTCTGGTTTTGGGTCGGCCGCATTTTTCGATTTATTCTCGTGTGTTTCAGTGGAAGACGGCTTTGAGTCCAATTCATCGGCCAGACCAGTTTGGCTTTTTAAGGCCCCGGTTAAAGCAATCACAGACGACATTAAGACATAAGGCAACGATTGCCGCCCCAAATACAATTGTTTGACCATTAGCTCACCTTAAACATTATTCTTCTTGGCACTTATCCAAACTCAAATCGGAACCAAGAATCTGACACAAACACCCCAAAAGAGAGCATGCCATTCGCTTATTATTGGACGGGGGATTTTGAGTGCGCGCAAAAGAAGAGTCAATCAGACCAGATCACTAAATGACTTTATCTATTATTTTGCCAACTGCACCACAAATCATTCTTGTCATCCGCGGTTTTTTGCCAAGCGTTGACGGCATTTGATCCCGCTAATCGGACCATTTCCAATTGTAATTTTTGACTTTTTCCGTTACTGAAGCTTGGTAAAACTTTTGCTCAATCCATAATCCCAAAACACCTACTAACTCTCCATTACGCTCAATCACTGGCCAATAATCTCTCAACCAAGGTGCTACTTTATGTTCCTGTAAAAGTTTTTTGAGACTTTGGGAGTGTTGTCGCTGAGCGGGATGTGCCTTACCAATTGTACGCAAATCCATTAAAGGTTTAATTTTATCGGTTGGCTGTGGAATAAATCCGCCCTCGGTTCGGTCCTCAAAAATTTCAATGTTCCCCAGGTGAATGGATTGTGATTTTAATGGAGGTAAATGACTCCAGCTATAGGCAATGCTATCCAACCAATTTGCAGGCAGACAATACAGACGTTGCTGATAGCGACGAATTTCACAGTCCCCCCAATCCAATAGCGGATTACGATCCTCTCGCGCCTGAATCAATAAAAATAACTGATTCAGTTGCGCTTGAGATGGAGATCGGTACTCCATGGATTTAAGCCAAAAACGCACGAGCGCAATCATTTTTTCACGCTCATAATGTAGTAGAGATTTTAGGCAGAGACTTCGGCCAATTTTTTCGTTTCGAGGCTGTAAGCTTTCTAAATCGGACGCGAGATACTGGTCCAACAAGGACTGAGCTTCCTGCAATAATTGCGTCGATTTAGCCACCTGCTTATCCCATGCTGGCCAGCGTTTTCGGATAGGGGGTAATAATTGATTGCGCAGTAAATTGCGGTCAATATCCACTGATTGATTACTTGGGTCTTCAATCCAAGTCAAGGTTTCCGATTCAGCATAAGCGAGCAATTCTTGTTTATCGATGTGCAAAAACGGTCTGCCTAACCACGCCTGCTGAAATTTTCGCAAAGGGCTCATTGCACCTAAACCCTCCACACCGGCGCCGCGCGCCAAGCGCAACATAAAGGTTTCCGCCTGGTCTTGCCGGTGATGCGCTAACAATAAAATATCGTCGGACGCCAAAACACGTTGAAATACTTCATATCGCGC
>JBNKFP010000028.1:0-17670 GCA_050289365.1 Cellvibrionaceae bacterium
CTAAAAGTTATTGCAGTTTAGAGCAAAACGTTATTAACTGGTTACCGTTTAATGTTACACCCTTATGTCAGATCATTGACACCATGACGTTAGTACACACATCAATAAGAGCCAATTCCATTCTATCGCCCCAATCTGCATGGCGTTGCGGTTTTAGAAAAATGTCTGTATTAAATCACCTTTACCTCGGTACAATTTCGTTGCTCATCACCTCCAGGCGACGGTGCTTCAACCCTATAGGCTCATATCTACAAATCGAATCAATACATCGCGATAAGGTCAGTAAAAATGAAAGAAATTGAATACCCCATTGAAGGTTCATGCCAGTGTGGCAACGTGACTTACCGCCTTCTTGAGGCCCCTATTATGGTGGCCGCCTGCCACTGTCGGGAATGCCAAAAATTATCGACTAGCGCATTTAGCATTACAGCAATCGTCAAAACAGAATCGGTTCAATTTTCTGGCAAGATGCAGGATTGGAGTCGAGGTTGCGATAGCGGTAATATTAGCGCCGCCAAATTCTGTCCGACTTGCGGCAATCGCATATACCACTACAATCCCGAGGATTTAGCAACCATCAAGCTAAAACCAAGCAATCTCAATGATACGAGGATAATCGAACCTAAAATACATATATGGGTCAGCGAGAAACAAGATTGGTTTCAAATCCCGGAAGGGGTGAAGGTATTTGACAAACAACCTTAAATTCTTTCGTTTCGCCCCATAGTGTTAGCGACTGTAGATTCTCCCTTTGCCCAGGGAGTTTATGCGCGCTGTAACGACGTCGCGAAAGTTATAGCTATCCTTACTTCTCAAAAGGTATCATTCCGATGATCGACACAAAATACACAAAGGCTACTGTTAAAGTCAGTAGCGGATCAACCATAGAACAACATTGAAATTCAGGGCAGGCTGAACAGAAAATGAGTATTTCTTGTAATAGTTTGCCGGTAAACGCGTTGTATGCTAGATCAAGATACCAAATTGTTCACGGAAATAGGGTTTAGAAAACACACTTTTATCAATACGGAAAAAGAACAACCTGATTGCACGGAAATACGAATCCCTGGCTTTCGACGAATGCACTACGGTAATTTTTATTTTCGATTTTGGGTTGTTAGAAATGTCCATATCTTATCGCTCAAAAGGGTTTTAGATTCCGGAAAAAATCTCGAATAACGTTTAAATTGTTGTTCGATATTCAGGGGCATATTTAACTTAATCAATATTAGCTGGCACTTCAGCTAAGTAGGTAGGATTGATCGCGTATGTGGAAATCATGATAATTCGAGCCAATAAGATGCGCCAATTATGCTGAATCAATTTCAACTCTTTGACAGTCACCTGCATATCATTGACAGGAAATTTCCGCTCACGGAGAATCAGGGGTATACGCCTGCGGAGTTTACTTGTGCAGACTACCTAGCTCGCATCTCACAATATCGATCATGCGGAGGAGCGATTGTTTCCGGCTCTTTTCAAGCATACGATCAAAGCTACCTATTGGATGCTATGCATACCTTGGGTAACTCCTTTGTTGGGGTCTCCCAGCTGCCCCACACCGTTGCTAATGAAGAAATTGCCAGGCTAGATGCCCTTGGTGTTCGAGCGGTTCGATTCAATCTAAAACGTGGTGGCTCTGAATCCATAATGCACTTACCAGCCATGGCGAACAGAGTATTTGATATTGCCAAATGGCATGTTGAACTCTATATAGACAGCGCTGATCTTGAAGAGCTATACCCGATAATTCTGAAACTCCCCCGAGTGAGCATTGATCATTTGGGTTTAAACTCGACACATCGCTTGCTGCGTCTTGTAGAAAAAGGCGTTAAAGTGAAGGCGAGTGGTTTCGGTCGCGTGAATATTGATGTCACGCAGGCCCTAAAAGAAATTTACTCCGTTAATCCGTTGGCATTGATGTTCGGAACCGATTTGCCGTCAACACGAGCACCCAGAGCCTATTCGGATCAAGATTTTGTATTGGTCGCCGAAAACTTGGATGCGATTGCAGCGAAACGTATTTTTAGTGAAAACGCCGTTGCTTTTTACCGACCAAAGCGCTCTAAATAATACAATTCTGCTGAACACCAATTTTAAATTGATAAATATTTTGTGGTAGACGGTAATGCATGTTATTTTCTGCCAATTTTTGATGGCTCGTAAATAAACCTATGACCCAATAGCCTGAGAGTGTAGATGGATATATAGCAATTGCTGATAGCAACTGAAAGCTCGTCCGCCAAAATGCAAAATAAAAATATTCGCTGGCGAAAGATAGCTTAAGGAGGAAATAATGGGCAATAATACGAATGAACACCGACTTCAAATTGTGAGAAACCATGAAAAAACTAAAAAATGAAAAAGAGCTGATTAAAAAAGCCATTGAACAGGGCGTTAAGTACGGCGAAGCAAGAGGCGTTGTCGAGTTTGAACCGACGGATTCAGCGGCAGAAAAAATCGAGTACATTTACCGACTTCTGGTGCATGATAAAGTCATACAGCCGATTCCAGAGGACCAGGTTTCTCAGCTTACCATGAGACACAAACTGGCTATTTGGGCGTCCAAGATCAAATAGTTCTCCGTTATACTATGGCAAGCGCACAGACCGGAGCTGTTGTCTCCGTTATCGGTTATTTCAGGCTCAACCCCTTACCAATAGAGGTATTGCAATGCATATTCAATCGATCAATATCGCCCAAACCAAAGAACTCAATACACCGAGTGGAGTTCAAAAAACCGGCATCGTAAAAACCTCAATCCCTGGGCCGGTTAAGATACATAAACTCGGCTTAGACGGTGATTTCATTGCCAACAAAACGGTTCACGGTGGAGAAGATCAAGCGGTATACCTTTACAGTGCCGAGGACAATCAATGGTGGTCTGAAACCTTGGGTCAGCCCATTGAGCCCGGGACCTTTGGCGAGAACTTAACACTAGTAGACTTTGACAGCCGCGAATGCCGAATTGGGGATCGCTTATACATCGGCGAACTAACACTTGAAATTAGCGCACCGCGGACGCCCTGCGCAACACTGGCCGCGCGCATGGGAGACCCCAGTTTTGTAAAAACATTTTTTGCAGCACAGCGACCCGGAGCCTATGCCCGCGTCTTAAAAGAGGGTAGCGTTACTGAAGGTGACGCCGTTATCTGGAGTAAAACAGCGGAAGATTATGCAAAGACACTGGACGTATTTGTCGAGTGGAACAAAAAAATCAAGTCTCCAGAGATCATAAGCAAAGCGTTGAATTCGCCCGTTGCCATAATCCACAAAAGCAAACTGCAACAGTGGCATTCGGCGATGAAAAGCACCAATTAGTGGCAGAACAGAAACATACAAGAATATTCTACAGTTTGAAAATGATTATCTAATATAACCACCCTTGAAATCTGCCCAAGCCAATTTTTATATTGGCTTGGGCTTACACTTCAGTATTTTACAATGAGCGCTAGAGCGTAATATGATCTTTAATTTTATCCAACAATTTTGGCCCCAGCCCTTTCACTTTGAGCAAATCATCCAGTTTTTGATAGGGACGATTTGACAATAGATTTTGGGCAACAGCTGCGGATAATCCTTTAATCGACCTAAGTTGCTCCAGCTCTGCGTTATTGACAGAAACAACGCTGGGCGCACTAGCGATTTTTGGAGCCGGCGCTTTTTTGGATTTGGCTTTTTTATTGCTCGTCTTGGGGGCAACCTTTTGTACTGGTGCAATATTCTTTGGCTCGGCTTCGCCTACCATGGCAGTGTCAACTGTGGCCTCCAAGTCGCTTTTTACTTCGCTCTGCTTGGCTACGCTTGCTGGCTCCAGTTCGCTATGAGAAAAATCAACGTGAACCACTCTATTTGCACCCCCATCGATTATGCTGGGTTTCCAAGATGCAACATAGGGAACATCGAAATTTACCGCGTCGCGGGTAACGTACCCCATTTCAGTCCATTCTCTCAACATTAGGCATAAATACCATTGTCCTGTAGGCGGCTCATGGAATTGCAGGTCATAAACACATGGCCCGACAAAGTGCTGACCATAGATTTCACCCAATGCGGTTCCCGCTAGGGCCACACCATCAAACTGTTCATTTCGATATGGCTGCCTTAAAGCCCAAAGCTCTAACGCAAGGGTGCCACTGATATTGTCAAAATTGCGATTGTTTTTAATGGCTGATACATTGATAGAAATCTGATTATTGTGAATGCGATATCCGCAAGGTTGTTGTAGTTGTAGTGCGGTAGAAGCCATTGAATCAACTGATAAAACCTGTGTTGCTGTCATAAATATATCCTGTTTCTTAAGGGGGGCGAATTCTATAACAACGATTCCAAACGAGTAAAACAAATTGTGATGAAATAATTATGAATGCGATCTAATAATGATCTAATCATCGAACCGTATTTAACGCAAAGAAAGTAAACAGACCATTTATTATGTCGCATACGAGCCTTTTGGAAATCCACGCCAAATCGCACCATTTTAGTGCCGCATGAAGTCAATCTGTATTTTTAAATTATTTTCGCAACGAAAGCGATATAAACTACGCATCAATTTTGTGCATTTTAAAATAATTACAATCATTTGCGAGATGCATTTACTTTAATTGACATAAGTTTCATTTATATCACCTAACCAGGTCTACACAGATCACATTATTCAGTACACTCATACTGTCTATACTTTTCATAAATCGATCTGGCACCTTAAATGAGCACTCTGGAATCAAATGCATTTACACCCGTTTTTCCATTAAATATCCCTTTATTTCCCGGTTGTAAACTAGCCTTACAGATTTTCGAACAACGTTATTTAAATATGGTGTCTGAATGTTTAAGAACGCAATCGCCATTTATCATCGCCCTATTAAAAGAAGGATTTGAACGCCAAGAAGTCATTGACACTTCTCAACCTATTGCCAAAGACACTGTTTTTTATTCAACCGGAACCTTAGCCAGCATTGTGGATTTCGGCCAGCGCCCCAATGGCTTGCTCTCACTGATACTGCAAGGCGACTCACTACAACAGCTATCGGAACCCCGACAGAGCAGCGATGGTCTCTGGCTCGCGAAGGCCAAATCCATCGCTGAAACCGGTCAAGCCCAAGCTAAAGCACCGACGACATGGTTGCAACTCCTTGAAACGCTGAAAGCGAGCGGTGCAGTTCCTTGGCTTGACGAAGAAGCCTCCATTCCATCAGAACATTGCTTAAACTACCTTGCTATGTATTTGCCTTTTTCAAACTGGGACAAATATACACTGCTTAATCAAACTGATATTGCAGACAGATGGCAATACCTAAATCAACTATTAGAAATAGTCTAATTAAGAACAGGGCACGATAAATTTTTGGCGCAAAATTGGCATAGCGCCAAATCTAAAATCGAATTCCAATGCCTGACTCCAACCCTTATGCAAATTAAATCCAGCTCAAACCCTTATCGAACAGTTGTTTGTCATAAAAATCCTTTCAGCGGCAAGTTGCAATTTGTGCAGTTTGCCTCCGGTCATATTTGCGGTCCATCGCCACTGCCAAAGCTGGCAACCTTAGCTCCAAATACACACAGAATATTGCAATTTCACCCCAATTTTGTAATACAAGATTTAGCCTGTTATTTTGATATTCACGACACACAGCTATTATTTATTAACGAATTCAAGCTGTTTCTAGAGGTTCCTCATCAGTATGCCCTTGATGGATTACTACCGATTTATTTGACGGCATTTACCTCCAGGGAATTAGCTGAGTTACCCGCAAATCATCAATGGTTGGAAATGGGGAACAGCTTTTCTCTGCCTTACTTACAAAGAGAAATTCTGCGAGAAGCCTATAGAATATTGATGTAATTTTGATTTCTTTACGATGATAAAACACATGTCTGTAGACATAACAATTGGCCGGTTCCCTCCAAATTGTCCCAAATTGTCGCAAACCCGCCACACATGAATTCGACGCCCTTGGTCGAGAAGCGATTTGTAGACTTGATGATTGACTAATGCCTGCAACAGATCGGCGTTTGCAACTATGGATAGCCCCGTTTAAGCCTGCGCTTACAGCGAAAATAGCCGACGAATTATAGGAAAAATGCAAATTGCCTTAGTGAACTTAAACACTATAATAAAGGTCGAGTAAACTTTTCCAAAAATTCCGATTAGAGGGGCGGCTGATAGAGCGCCATTAAGAAGTTTGAATGACAAAGTGACGTCTCGCACATACCTACCGGTCATATAACAATCGCTTCTTTCTTGGCAAATGAAAGGTCATTGATCTACCACACTTGGCTTAGTTACGAGCATAGCGAGATGACTAATATGCAAGCACATTGATCGGATATCACCCGCCCCTTAACCTGACTCCTTGACAAATAACAATTAAATTGTTCTATCTCTCTTGCGCCAGAAATCCAAAAGTATATCGGGATGAGTCGATTTTAAATACTTTATATATTCATTTTCAATTCAGCTTTGTTGTGATTAAATGCCGCCCTTCAACACACACATAAGGAAATATTGATGAAAAAATTATGTCTAGCTATATTGGCCAGCACCCTAGCCTCAGTCGCCGTAGCCGAGGAATACCAGTTTATCGGTAACGTCTCATATACTGATACTGACGCAGAGGGAGCAGAACCAACAATTGGCGTCGATGGCGTTTACTATTTTTCCGCGCAAAAAGCGTTGGGCCCATTGGATCAGTTTGCGTACATAGATGACACCACCAATCTGCGCGCTAATATAGAGAGCACTGATGGCGACAATTCTACAAGTGTCGGCGGCTCTTACTATTTTTCACGATTTGCGCTTGGAGCGGATTTGTCTGACGATGATGGTTCGTCCGCATCTAAAATTCACGGCGATTTTTTCATCCTCAGCAATTTGAAGGCAAGCATCACCTATTCTATGCCAGATGAAGGGGACGATGTCGCAGGCTTGAACCTGTATTACGATCACAAATTGAACGATAGCGATTATATTGGCTTTACTCTTAGCGTAGAAGACGATGCCGCTAGCACCAAGTCGTTGTCTACAAAATATTTTAATGCGTTAGACAACGGTACTTATCTCGTTCTTGAAGCATCCATCGACGACAATGATTTTGATACGACTACTTCAATTTCTGGGAACTACTACTTCAGCAAATATACTGGCATAAAGCTAGGTGCTAGCAGTAGCGACAACGTTGATACCATAACCGTTGGCGCAAAACACTTCTTCAATACCAATTTCGCCTTGGGTGCTGACCTAGCGCAATCGAGCTTTGGCAGTGAGGACTCGACTTCCTACAAATTGACCGCCTCTTTGCAGTTTTAACTGATCACCCAGAACCCGAGGTCCTCTCGGGTTCTTTTGTTCTACACAGACATAACCTCTGTTTACTCACACAAAACGCGGAATTCCAGTTTCTAGCACGCAATCTTCACGCCCTAAAACCGCACTCAAATTTTACACCGTCCTCATCAGTCTTTTTGGGTAGCCAAATAGGAGTTGAGGCTCCTTTGTGCAAAATTGCCTATACTTTAACGACTTTTGGACATTTTGCTCCAAATAGGGCTTCACCACAGCTGAGTGCTTAACTTTGGTAGGTCAAGTTTATGCGGGCAGAATCGGTCGTATCGAAAGCATTTGGCTATGTCGTAGCCACACTTTCAACCGATCTAACCCTAAATCGCAATCGAGGCGGGGGAAATATAAGCCAACACTGGCGAGCAAACAGCATACCCATCGAAAATGTCAGGATATGAACTACACTACTATTGTTTACCTATAATCCGGTGCCGGTAGAGGGATATGAAATTAGCCAGTGTTAAGAGTCTGCCATCTGAGCCAAAACCAGAAGTGGCAGCAGACGTAATTCCGCCGGTCATGACTGATCCACAAAAAGGACAAAAAAAGCGCCGAACGGCGTTCAAAGCCCTGTACATATTATTGGCGATCATAGCGCTTTCATGCGGCATTCTGCATTTTACCCAACCTCAACTCAAAGTTTCTCTATTGAAGCTGAACAATCCTGCCATTCATGTCTATGCTGATGCTGATGTGGCCAATGGTACGAGTCGAGCCTATTGGATTAATCGAGAGAAAGTACAGTATGAATGCGATATAGATTACGGTATCGAATTCCCATTCTGTGGCTTAGTTGTGAAGTTCAAGCAGGAAACCACCGAAAAAAATGAAATTGATGATACCTACACTTTTGCACAAGCCCAACCCATCGACCTGTCCATATACGTCCAACTGTTCATTTATTTGGATTATGAGGGCCCAAGTGAGTCTCTCAACCTATTTCTACGTAATGGTCCTGTACCAGCAAGCTTTGAGATGTATGATCGAGTGTTTTATGCCAATGCGTCATTCTCCCCAAAAGCAAAAGTGGCCGTTGTTGAACTCGACAAAATGAGGCCGGTTTCTTGGTGGGTGGATCGCTACAACCCACCGCAAGAACAGTTAGACGCACCTTTAAACCAAGTGCTTGATCTTGGCATTGATTTGCCCTCTAGGCCGAAAAAGGGTATTCACCGGTTTCAAATAAAGGACTTGGTCGCAGTCAAGCCCCTGTTTCCGCCAAATGTACTGAACTATGCGGGTTTAATATCTCTGGCTTTGCTTGTCTTAACCGCTGCCATTCAACTGTTGATGCACTTTGCCTTGTCTCGCTACAAGGATGAAAATCTGGCCCTACAAAGCAAGGTTAGCGAAGATCCATTGACCCTTTGTCTCAACCGATACGGCTTGGAATCCATCGTAAATCACATGTTTCCACTCAACAACAACGTCAAAATGTATGTTGTTGTACTGGATTTAGACCATTTTAAGAGAATCAATGATACCTACGGTCATACTATGGGTGATGAAGTGCTCAGGGAGACAGCAGGATCCATTAGCAAGCAATTGCGCCAAGAAGACATCCTGGGGCGATGGGGTGGAGAGGAGTTCGTCATGATTACGCGCATTAGCGAGAATCTCCACATCCAGCCACTGTTAGAACGACTGATGGAATCCGTTAGAAAGCTTCAATTCGGCAGTGGCACGCAAACTTTCAGCATCAGCATGAGCGTTGGTGCGACTGCAGTCGAAAAGAGTGAATCATTCGGCGAAGCATTTATCCGAGCCGATAAAGCGATGTACGATGCTAAAAACGGGGGACGTAATCAATTCATCGTACTGTGATACAAACCAGGCATAGTCGACCATTCTGGTAAGCTGCCGAATAAAGTGAATTCCTTTACCTGACCAATTCGGTGGCAGGCGACCGCCTGCTACCCCAACACCGGCATCCCAAACTCCGCCCCTAAATCGCCTTCCGGCCAGCGCACCGTTACCGCTTTGCGCCGCGTATAAAATTTAACCCCCTCCATACCATGCATATGACTGCCGCCAAACAACGACCGCTTCCAACCACCAAATGAATGAAACGCCATAGGTACCGGAATGGGTACGTTCACCCCAACCATGCCCACTTGTATCTCCTGTACAAAATTGCGCGCCACTGCGCCACTGCGGGTAAATAGGGATGTGCCATTGGCGAATTCATGGGCATTAATGAGTTGCACCGCGCTGGCGTAATCCGGCACCCGCACTACGCACAACACCGGACCAAAAATTTCTTCTCGATAGATGGTCATCGCCGGGCTGACATGGTCAAATAGGCAGCCGCCGATAAAATAACCGTTAGGAGCATCAGGTATCGAAACGGTGCGGCCATCCACCACCAACACAGCACCTTCTTTCACCCCTGCGCTGACATAACCCGTGACCTTCTCTAGATGTGCATGGCTGATCAGTGGCCCCATGTCCATGTCTGGCAATAACCCATTGCCAATTTTTAGGGCCTGGATTTTAGCAGCGAGTTTAGCGACCAAAGAGTCGGCCGCATCGCCCACAGCGACCGCCACGGAAATCGCCATGCAGCGCTCGCCAGCGGAGCCAAACGCGGCGCCCATAAGGGCATTCACGGCGGAATCTAAATCCGCATCGGGCATCACCACCAAATGATTTTTGGCGCCGCCCAACGCCTGCACTCGCTTACCCTGTTCACAGCCCTTGCGGTATATAAGTTCAGCAATTGGCGTGGACCCAACAAAACTGATGGCTTGAATATCCGGGTGAGCCAGCAGGGCATCAACGGCTTGTTTATCCCCTTGGACCACATTAAATACACCGTCAGGCAAACCCGCTTCTCGCAACCACTGCGCAACCAGCAGAGAGGCGGAGGGATCCTGTTCTGAGGGCTTAAGAATAAAACAATTGCCGCAGGCAATGGCCATCGGCCACATCCACATGGGTACCATAGCCGGGAAATTAAATGGTGTTATGCCTGCCACCACCCCCAGGGGTTGGTTGAGGCCGTAAGCATCTACGGCGCTGCCCACTTGCTCGGTAAAATCACCTTTTAATAGGTGCGGAATGCCACAAGCAAATTCCACCACTTCTATTCCGCGAAGGATTTCGCCCTTGGCATCATCCAACACCTTGCCGTGCTCAGTGGTGATGACCCGAGCCAACTCATCCAAGCGTGCCTCAATGATGGCCTTAAACCGGAACAATACACGGGCTCGATTGAGCGGTGTCGTTTTTGACCAGGCGGGAAATGCTGACTGGGCTGCTGCCACAGCAGCATTGACGTCGGCCTCGTCGGCCATGGCCACCTGGGCAATCTCTACTCCAGTAGCAGGGTTGTAAACAGGGGCTTGGCGACCGCTCGCGGCGACCAGTTTGCCGTTGATAAAATGCTGGATTGAATTCACGTTGGGCCTCGCTGGCAGGGAATGGCTCACCCCTCAAGTGGTGAGTTATGGAATCTCTCAACTTATCTTTAGCCTAATAATCACCTGCAAACCAGTTAAATTTCTTCGCACTGGGCGCCTATTTGGCGTAGGCTAGAAGATTGACACACTCGGGCGCGGCACAGCAACGGATAAAATGTTCGCCGCGGTTGAGCTGAACTAAACTGACTAAGGTAACGGGCTGAAATTTTTGTTTGGAATGATGAGCGCTGGCTACGCCACTCATTTGAAGTTCTGCGCTACTCACCAGGTTGTTATGAGGACCGAATATGTCAGAAGACCGTAAAAGTCACCCCAGCCACGGGCGGGTAGATCATATACGACTCACATCCCACGCCATTGAAATGCCCATAAAAGCCCCGGCCATTCATTGGTTTGCCAAGTCACCACTGGAACGGGGCCCCGTCATAGGTACCATTTCCGACAAACAACAGCGCAACTGCATTGGCAGCCACAGCGGCAGCTACACCATCTATCGCGCACTCTCTATCGCATCCGGCAAATACCCGCAATCCCATCGCCCCGATTTGGCCAATACCCAGCCCACAGAGATGGTCGAACCCCAAGCGTCTTGGTTTGAGCCGGGCAAAATCATTTCCATGGACCCTTGGGGTGCCAATATTGTCGATGCTTTTGCTGATTACCTCAGCCAGGGTTACAACATTCAACCCAGTATTGCCATCACCCAGGCCTATTTAAAGTTACCGGAAATCCACGACGCCATGCGCCTTGGCCGGCTGAAGGCAGATGGCAAGTTCGTTAATGAGGCTGGGGATATCAAGGTCACTAAGGTGGCGATTGATCCGGTTTGGTATTTACCGGGCATAGCGGATCGCTTTGGCTTGGATGAAGGCACCTTGCGCAAGATTTTATTTCGTGAAACCGGCGGTATGTTTCCAGAACTGGTAACACGCTCGGATCTTAAAGTTTTGCTCCCTCCAATTGGCAGTACCACCGCTTATGTATTTGGCTCACTCAAAGACTTGGCCAAACCGGAAGTAGAACTGACCTGTCGAGTCCACGACGAATGCAATGGCTCAGATGTGTTTGGCTCCGATATTTGCACCTGCCGCCCCTATCTCACCCACGGTATCGAAGAGGCGGTAAAAACTGCGCAACAGGGCGGTGTGGGTCTGGTGGTTTACTACCGCAAAGAGGGCCGAGCGCTGGGTGAAGTGACCAAATTTTTAGTTTATAACGCCCGTAAACGGCAAGTGGGCGGCGACAGTGCTTCCACTTACTTTGCACGCACCGAGTGTGTGGCCGGCGTCCAAGACGCGCGCTTCCAGGAGCTTATGCCAGACGTACTGCACTATTTTGGCATTCGCAAAATTCACAATTTGCACTCCATGAGCAACATGAAATACGACGCTATCACCAACAGCGGCATAGAGGTGTGCAACCGCTTGAGCATTCCCGATTATTTGATTCCAGACGATGCCCAAGTGGAAATTGAAGCGAAAAAAGCCGCCGGTTATTTTACCAATGATGAAATTAAAACGGGCGATACCCTGGCGAAAATCAAAGGCAGGAACCTGGATTAATGAACATAGCAGCGGATTCTGATAACACTTTAGCGCAATTGTTACTGAGCCCTCTTGGCATCCGCCAACGGGCACAACAGATCTACCAGCTCGCGCTGGAGGGCAAAACCCACTTTCACATTCACGAGAACAAATTACCTGACGTCAGCGCCTATGTATTGGATGTGATCCGTCACAACTACCCGGATCAACAGGTGCCCTATCACTCCCGCTGGCGTCACTTTGAGGTGGGCGATCGCGATCAACTCAGCCGCTATGCGGACTACAGCAAAACACTGAGTCTATTGGATAGAGCCCGTTTGGGGTTGGATTTGATTTTGCCCTCAGTTCTGGTGGATGCTGGAGCCGGGCCAGACTGGACCTATACCTCCAGCAATTCCGCGGTTGTGGGTCGCTCTGAAGGTCTGGGTCTCGCGAGCTTAGATATGTTTTTGGCTGGTGGATTCTCACAAAACCAAGGGGTCAGAACCACCGCAGAAGGGCTCAAAGCGGTCACCGCAGATCAATTCAAACACGCTTTCAACGTCACCGAACAAAATCCATTGCTCGGGGTTGAAGGGCGGGTGCAATTACTGCAAAGCCTGGGCGAAGCCATGCTGATGCAGCCGGATATTTTTCCCAACGGCCGACCGGGAAATTTGGTGGATTATGTCTTAGAGCAATACCATGGTGCGCCAGCGGCAGCAGACATTTTGCATATGGTTCTGCATTTTTTTGGCGGAATTTGGCCCGGCCGCCTCACCTTAGACGGCTACAATTTGGGCGACACCTGGGCCTACACACCGCTCGGTGACGCGCCGGACAATTTCGTCCCATTTCACAAATTAAGCCAATGGATCAGTTATTCCATTATCGAAACCTTAATCAGTGGGGGAATCGCAGTCAGTGGCGTCGATGCACTGACTGGCTTAGCTGAATATCGCAACGGCGGCTTGATGCTGGACTCTGGCTTGATCAGCCTGCGGGATCCATCCTGCGCGACCAGGGCATGGTCACCCAGTAGCGACATCATTATCGAGTGGCGCGCATTGACAATATGCCTGCTGGATAAAATCGCGGAGGAAATTATCAAGGCACTCAACACCACCAGTGAGCAGTTTCCGCTGGCCAAGGTCCTTGAAGGCGGCACCTGGGCAGCAGGGCGCAAACTGGCTTTGCAGAATCGCCGGGACCTTTCGCCGCCATTAGACATCGTGAGTGATGCCACGGTTTTTTAACCCCTTTGTTTGCTCAACCGAATCTAAGCGAATCACTATGCCTTTTACTTTGATCGACAACCCACTCATGCAACACAAACTTGGCTCACTGCGCAATGTACATACTCCATCGGATTCTTTTCGCCGTATTTTGGCGCAAATGAGTGTACAAATATTCTATGAAGCAGCGCGGGATTTACCTTACGCCAAGCAACCGGTCACGGCACCATTCGCCGAAACCCACGCCAATCGCATCAGTAAACCTGTGGCGTTGGTGCCACTTATGCGTGCGGGCAATGGCATGATGGAGTCCATTTTAAATCTATGGCCCGATGCCGCTGTAGGACACGTAGGCATTTATCGCGATAAATTTATAAAAAACACCGTGGAATATTATTTTAAAATGCCCAAAGGCATTACTGAATCTGCCGTATTTGTGTTAGATCCCATTATCGCCACGGGGGACACCGCCATTGCCAGTATTGATCGACTCAAAGAAATTGGTTGCAGTGATATTCGCTGCCTATCCATTTTGACCTCAAACCAAGGCAAAGACGCCCTCATGACCTGCCATCCTGATGTGCAGCTGTTTGCCGTATCCAGTGACGATGACCTCAATGATGAAGGCTACATCACCCCCGGTATAGGTGACGTGGGAAGTCGCTATTACAATACGTTGTAAGAGCGGCCAAGTTGCGAAGGGGCTCCTCGATATTATTGCGGCGTGCCGAAAATTCGGTCACCGGCGTCGCCTAAGCCAGGCAAAATATAGCCCTTTTCGTTTAAGCAGCGGTCAATGGCCGCCACATAGATATCCACGTCCGGATGTTTGCTAGTGACAGCTTGAATGCCCTCCGGTGCGGCCACTAAAAATAATCCGATAATTTTTTGGCAGCCCTTATGTTTGAGCAATTCAATGGTAGCCAGCAAAGTGCCGCCTGTTGCCAGCATAGGGTCCACTATCAGCGCTGTACGGGTGCTGACGTCTTTGACTACTTTGTCAAAATAAGCGACCGGCTGCAGAGTCTCTTCATCCCGATACAAGCCCACCACACTGATTTTGGCACTGGGAATCAACTGCAGCACCCCATCCAACATACCCAGTCCAGCCCGTAAAATTGGCACTATGGTTATTTTTTTACCCTGAATCTGCTGAATCGGAGAAGGTTGATTATTCCAGTCCACTACGCTCGCGGCTTCCGTCGGTAAATCTCGAGTCGCCTCATAGGTCAGCAAATTACCCACTTCGCAGACCAACTCGCGAAACTGTTTGCAGCTCATACTGGCATCACGCATCAGACCGACTTTATGTTGCACCAAAGGATGTTTGATTTCATGTACGGCCATAGGCAATTATCCTTGATCGGTTCAAAGGTTTCTTTATTGGTCCAGTATAATCGCAGTCATCACGCCTGACTATGGCGCAGACAGTGGTCTTCTGCGAACATGCTGTTCTGCGGTGGATTTCTATGATTAGAGATTAGTTTAAATTGACGCGTCATTTGAAAAAATTTATGGTACATCGACCTTGTCTCCCGTTGGTTTTTAGAAAAGGATTAGAAACATGAAAATGGAGAAAAGCTTTTTACTGTCGGCACTGCTTATTTTGGCAGCGTGTTCTTCGAACAAACCAATGGGAACAGCCGGTTACTTGAGTGGCGCGAAGTCTGGATACTTTAATTCCGAGGCCACCAGACTTATTCAAAAATTTGCGGGACTCAATATTGAGGTTGAATCACCGCATGAGAGCCTCAACAAAACACAAATCATCATCGAAAAAAATTCTGGCTATATTGATTCCACAGCGACTCACTCACCAAAGTCGATTTGGATAGTGGCAAAAGTGCCTCAGGAAAACCTGGAAGCGACCATAGACGAATTAGGTCGACTAGGGCGCGTCACTTCCGAACAACGACGGACTAATGACGTGACTGGTGAGGTCATAGATATAGATGCCAAATTAAAAAACTTATTGGCCCTTCGAACGCGATTTCGGGAACTGCTGGCAGACGCACACAACGTAGAAGATGTGGGCAGACGCACACAACGTAGAAGATGTGATTAGCATTGAGAAAGAACTTGCTCGTATTCAAACGGAAATAGATTCCATTGAGAGTCGGCGCAATCATCTAGTAAGCAATGTCTCTCAATCAAAAATAGACATTCAACTGAATCAAAAGACCCTACTTGGCCCTTTAGGTTATCTTGGCAAAGGTATAGCCTGGATCATAGCTAAATTATTTGTCATAAAATAAGCACCCATTAAAACAAGAAAGAAAAGGTTTTCTGAACCAAAGCATTGGACATCAAAAAGGAATCGCAAATGATCAAAATAAAGATCAATCCACCAAAACTCAGACAGCCAATTGAATGCCAGGAAGACGACAATCCATTCACTGCAAAGTGGATCAATATAAATGAATTTATACAAGGCGAAAAAATTCTGTATCCTGAAGGTATTGTCGAATATTTGGTGTCAGTTTAACGGCAGTTGCTACCAGTTACGCTGGAAGCATTTTGCAATTGGCTAAAATCCTGTGACTTTATTTCTACAAAGGAAGGCCTACCCACTTAAAAATGCTTAATATTCTGATCAATATCATTTCATTGTGCATTATGCTCGCCAGTGTGGAAACCCTGCATGGGATAGTACGTGCCGCTATCCTCGTTCCACGAGTTGGCAAAAAGAAAGCACTCGAAATCAGTATCATCACCGGATCTCTATTGGCTTTTGCCGTTTGTTACTTTATGGTACCCAGTGTAGGACTTACGCGGCTCATGCCACTGCTGGCACTGGGTTTTACTCTGGCTTTATTTATGGCCAGTTTTGATGCACTATTGGGAAGATTATTGCTAAAGCGGCCTTGGCGAAAAATTGCGCAGGATTTTAACCCAACAACAGGCAACTACCTGCTTTATGGGCTTTTGTTTCTGGTGATAACTCCTGTCTTGGTTATGCAAACGAGATTTTAAATCGAATCGCTAAAGAAAACCGTCTGAAGAATTTTAGGTGCGATAGTGTTATTCAAAAATTTTATTGTGGTACTACTGTGTTGCTCAGCCACTAGCCTGTTCGGTCAAGATTTATCACCATGCGAAGGCACTGTAGTGCAGCGGCGGTTTGCACTCATTCAATTGGGTAAGATTGCTGATACTTACATTAAAAAAAACGGTACTCTTCCGAATCTTTGTCCAAACGAAGGCGAATTTCTTGCCAAGAATACCCCCGATGTGTTGCGTAGCGCACTTATTTGCGGATCAAGCAAAGAAGAACGAATTTTTTACAACTGCATACTCAAGAATGAGACTGCCAACAAAGGCCCTGTCATTGAATCCTGTACCTACGCCTTAGATGGCAAACCTCTGACCTGTGAAAATAAATTTGTAGCAACTATAATAGAGGAAGAATAAGCATTTCCTTCATAGTGATTTTAGATTGATGGCCGTCGCCCGCAATGCCCCCATCGTCGGCATCGTCATTTAAGTAGATTGGCAAAGAATTCTCAAGCGTGCGCCATTGCGGTTTTTCCCTCACCCACATATGCCCCTTCACCTCGACCTTTGGCTGATCATCGAGCAATCCCAAACGGATACGCAGAGAGCGCTTTAACATGCACTGCGAGCTCGACTGCGCCAACAGCGGTAGCGCCCATTGACCGTAAAAAATATTCCAATTAATAACCCACAGGCATTATGGAATAAATCTTTATTTATTTTTTGGGCTTAAATCGCCTATAGACGTTCGAGCTCATCACATTGAACGTGTATTCTCAAAAAAAATGCTTTCCCACTATTCATCAAGTAGAGCAATGGTTTTTTAATAGGGGTTCTGGCGCCTTAAACATCTAAATAAATTGAACTAGATTCTTTTACAACTGCCCAAACTCAAGTTGGAACATTGCTTGCGTAGCGACTAAGATGGAGGTACCGCAGCGCATTTTAGTGCAATTAGACGCACACTATCCGTACCTTGCCACATAAAAAGCCCTTTCTTGGTGCAAAACGCACCTTGAAGGATTACAAAAGGGAGGATCATGTCGGACTTCTGGCAAAAGACCATTTCCTCGGCTCAGCAATTTCGCCGAGAATTGCATCAACATCCAGAACTTGGTTGGCAAGAACAAGCCACCGCTAAACGCATCCGGGCC
>JBNKFP010000029.1:0-17660 GCA_050289365.1 Cellvibrionaceae bacterium
GTCCTTGCGCGATCCGGATAAGACGTAAGCGACCAGAGAGCCAGAGAAGTCTGATTATTCAAATACACGGTTCTGTGACTGCCGCTAGTGATTGTTCCATTGGCTTGCTGATTATCAAACAATTCATTGATCAAATATTCAATCGCTGTCTCATCAACATCGATTTTTTCGATGGAGGTTTCCAAACCCAGTAAACTCTGGGTCTGAATGTGGCAACCCAAACACTTATTACGCTGATCCCAAGCAACGGCTTCCCGAGCCGTATACTCGGCCGAGAGTTCCAAAGCCTGCTTAACTTGTTTAAATAGAGGTGATATAACGGTCACTCGGTCATCCGGAATCTCATCGCCGTCTGCCACAACCGAAACTCCGCCAGAAGGCACTACAAAACATTGGCTATTGGCCACTTCCACACTGCCGGTGTACTTGGCTTCTGGGGCCCAGGAGATTAAACCCGTTGCTGGATCAATGGAAAAACCTAAGGGTGCGAGATCAATCGAGTAGGTTAATACATCACCTATATCTTCATCGGTAGCGTCCACATCATATTCATAGGGTACATTTTCCAAACCAACAAACACCGGCTCCGATACGATCACCGGCGCCTCGGAAGGCAGTAAGCTGGTAATTTCCCCAGTAAAAGGGATGTTGTGCAGTTCCATATGACCGGTCCACTGCTTCACCATCACCGTGCCGTTAACGTAACCCCAAGGTGTATCCAATATTGCTTTCGGCGCGAGTACACTCCCCTCAACACCTATACTTGAGAATGTAACTGAAGTGGCTTGATAGAAGTTCCAGAGAATCTTGTTTGCTCTTGGCTGTAAAGAAGCCAAACCGATATTTTGCAGTCCAGGCTGTATACCACTTACGTTAAATACTACAGTCGCATTTTCCGGAACACACTCCAATGCAAAGCTACTAGCGGTAATCAGCTGTGCACCATCAATGGAAAACACCTGAACGTCGCTGGAACAGTCTCCGGTTAAGGTTACCCCGCCATACTGATAAGCGGTATTTCCGGTAGATTGGGCTTGAGATAAAGTTTCCGACACGCTGCGCAATAAGGTGAATTGCTCTGCGAAGTCAAACGGTAACTGTGCAAAATCACTGACGCTGCTACCAATCGCCATACCATTGCGAACATTGCTGGCAATTCCGGCCGAGCTATCCCCACTTAACACACTGCCAGAAAAAATCATCCCGTCGTTGTAGTCGATACCCCCTCCGGCTATCAAGACCAGAGTTGCCGGACTCACATTAATATTTGAAGCGACACCATAGCTTTCGAGTTGGATATTACCGCCAGCAGCAAGTCGGCCCTCCACATCCGTATATTGGCTAATAAAATCCTGCTCAACAAACGCATTAAATCCTCGAGCCACACCTAAATCGTCATCCGCATAAAGAGGTAGAGCAATAATAAATGACAGCATTAGCATCAGCTGGGTGAGCAATGTGGTTTTTTGCGAGTTCAAGGGCATAACTTGGGTCTCCGCCTTCCTTTTTATATATATTAGGGGATCTGTCTTTTAAGACTTTATCGGGAATTATTTCGACGCTGAACCGAATAAACCGGAATAAAATTCTTTCGAATCAGGAAGAGCATTTAAGGCCTTTAAAAGCTTTCCTTTCTCATCAAAATAATAAAGTGCAGCAAGAGACTCCGCTGCAAACTCTTGCGGCAATTGCTTTTTTAGGTCGAATATTACAGGGAAATGAACGGGATTATTTTGTAGATAAGCCTTCGCCTTGGAAATATCCTCATCAACTGAAACACCCAGTACTTCTACGTCTCTATCATGATTATCAAGATAAAACTTATCCAATAGTGGCAAATCTCGCTTACATGGTGTACACCAGGATGCCCAAAATCGCACAATGACGCGCTTTCCTTTAAAGTCTTTTAAAGACACACCACTGCTTTTGAGTGAATTAAATTTTGTTTTGATTTTTTGCAAATCGAATGGATCAGAGTAAGCGAGAGGTGACAATACAATCAATACAAATAACAAATACTTCATGCCGCTTCCTTATTTGCCGAGTACCACTTGTTACGAAGAGCTCCATCGATTTCAGTTGATCCCACACCGAAGCCCGCCTGCAAAATTGAATAGAGGATGAGAACGTCAACACTTGAGGTATTACTAATCCCAGAGCCAAGTTACATTATGTACCTCAACTATGTCAAATTCATTACTTCAATATAAATAATAAATTTAACCAAAAGAAAATATAGAGTAAAAATTGATCACGGAACTGAAGTTATTCTACGTGTAATATGAAGCTCAATTATTGTCCTCAGAAAATTAACTACTGCAGTTTTGACAATAAATCCGTTTGCAATACCCGGATCCAACCAACAGCTGGAGCACGATAAATCAGCGTCACGAGAGGAATCGGGACGGAAGATATATTTATTGATCGCTTTCCCGATCTGTCCACAGCAGCGTAACCACTTCAATTGATCAGCAAGAGAAGTTGCTGTTGGGGCGTGCTAGACACTTTTACAACATTGTCCCTATTATCTGATTCTGTGAGGGAAAAGCCGAATACCAAAGTTGAACCGCTTGCATCGAATCCCACAGCAAAGGACTATGCCTAATGCGAGTGATTGATTTAGCAACCCAGCACCCACTTGCCAGCCTTTAACTGATGGCCGACTGAACGAATCCATTTGGGAGCGCTACGAAATCAATCCTGTCCGTATGAGTAGAGGGCAGCCAAAATCCGGCAATGATGGACAATATTTAAGCCCTCCTCCCCCTACTTTGGAGTCAATAATCCAGTGCAAGTGCAATCCGGTCCTCGGCTCTATCGCGCTTTATGCTCAGGAGGCTCGCTGACCGTTTGGCAAAACTGCTTTGGTCTAATTCACACAGATCGCCGATTAGCTTATATTTCGTTCATCAAATTCACTGCCACTCTGATCTTTCCCAGGATTGACCCGGTATGGTGAATTTGTGGGCTACTGCCCGGCAACTATCAAATGATCGTATTATATTACTCATTTGACCATGGGCCTTGCCCCGATTACCTTCGACAACAAGAATTTAAAGGTATTTTTAATGATTGCCACCATCTACCGACTGTGTCGGCTCACCTCTGCCGCTAGCGCTCTGGTTCTGACAACAATGTTGAGCGCTTGCGTCACCGGTCCCATAAGTTCGAGTTCGAGCGAATCTTCCGTTATATCCAGTTCATCCGGCTCATCCAGTTCTGTCGGGCTGCCTACAGCACCTCTTTCCGTTGCTGCAAACAACGCAGCTTTGCGGTATATCGGTCGCGTCGCCGTGGACTCCAATGCAGCCACCTTGGATTGGGCCAACAGCCAAATACAATTTCGTGTTGAAGCGCCGCTGTTGCAATTGCGCTTTGATGATGGCAAAAACAATTACAACGTCTTTGTCGACGGTAACTTGGACCAAGTTATTGTGACCGAGTCTGGTGTGCGCAGTTATTCGCTAGCGCTCCCCCAAGGCAGTCACGATATTCTGGTGACCAAACGCACTGGCCCCAATTTTGGGTCGGGGCGTTTTTTGGGGCTGGAGCTGCCCCAGGGGGGACGAATGTTGGCATTGCCGGCGCGAGCGACCCGCAGAATCGAATTTATCGGGGATTCTTACACCGTTGGTTACGGCGATGAAGGACCGGCCCTCGACTGCGGCGGCAATTACCGGCCTTACGAAAACAGCTATTTTTCTTATGCGCCCATCACAGCTCGAGCCTTGGGTGCCGAAAGTCATTCAATCGCCATTTCCGGATTCGGCGCTGTACGCAACTATGGCGCGGCCAACACCACCAGTCCGGATCCGGTGCCTACCTATTACAACCGAACCTTAATGACCCGGGGCGATATGATTTGGAATTTCGACTCCTGGGTGCCAGATGCCGTGATTATTAAACTCGGCACCAACGACTACAGCACCGAGCCAAGCCCACCCGCCAATGTTTTTATTCAAGGTATCCACGGCTTGATTCAACAAGTGAACGACGCCTATGGGCAATTGCCGATTTTTCTCTTGGCGGACAACGCTTGGGCACCGGTGGTAGCAAACTTACAAACCGCGGCGCAACAGCAGCAGGCTATGGGTAACAGTCAAGTGCGTTACGTGCAAGTCAATCACCCGCCGCAATCGCAGCTGGGTTGTGATTGGCACCCCTTGATCTCGGGTCATCAAGCCATGGCCAACGAACTGATATCGAAAATAAAACCCATATTGGGTTGGTGATATCCTTTTCATGCGTGGGTGGATTCATTTGGGTTAGCAACAGACCTTAGTGACCGCCCATACCCAGAAAAGACTACAGGCCACGCACATAAAAATAAATGCGAGCGGTGTATTGCAGCGCCGGAGCATGATCATTTTATTAAGGTCTGCGGCCACAGCGAATTAACCAATACAGCGTTAACAGTCGCTCGCTCACTTACCGTGTTCGAATCGCAATTCATGTTGGAGCCCTTTGTAGAGACTGACGCAAATGGCTAACAGAATAACGGTAAATGGTAATCCTGTAGCGATCGTACCCGCCTGCAATGCATCCAACGCTTTTTTCCCGCCGATGTACAACAATAATGCAGCAATCACTCCCTCCGTCGTCGCCCAAAAGATACGCTGTGGTATGGGTGCGTCTAACTTACCGCCAGCCGTAATGGAATCAATAACGATCGATCCTGAGTCGGACGAGGTGACAAAAAAGATTAAAACAAGAGCAATACCTAAGGTCGAAACCAAGTTTGTCCAAGGAAGATTTTCCAGCAAGAAAAACATGGCCAGTGCAATATTATCCAAACCATGGGCCAATTGACCGACATTGTTTTGAGCTTGCTCGAGAGCTCCGCCACCAAAAACCCCCATCCACAGCAAGGTCACCGTGGTCGGTACAAGAATCACCGCCCCAATAAATTCCCGCACTGTACGTCCTCGTGAGACACGGGCAATAAACATCCCCACAAAAGGCGACCACGCTATCCACCAAGCCCAGTAAAAAACTGACCAGCCGTGCAACCATTGTTGATCGTCTCGCGCTACCCAATTACTGAGCTTAAACAGGTTATTTGCATAGGCAACCGCTGTATCCCCTACCCAACCCAGCAGCGTCAAGGTTGGGCCTGAGAGCAAGACAAATAAAAAAAATATAAGACCGAATATCATATTGATTAGGCTGAGTAGCTTCACGCCACCATGTATACCCCGTACCACAGAAATAACAGCTAACAGAGTCACCCCGGCGATGACCGTAATCTGCAAGCCAATACCATCATGAAAACCAAACACAAAGTTTAAACCTGCACTGGCTTGTTTTGCCCCCAACCCCAGGGAGGTCGCCAGTCCAAATAGCGTTGCCAGTACCGCCAGGATATCGACAATATGGCCGGGCCATCCCCAGATACGTTCACCTAATATGGGATAGAATGCCGAGCGCAACGTCAATGGCAAATTTTTGTTGTAACAAAAAAACGCTAACGCCAAGCCGACCACGGCGTAGATTGCCCAAGCATGCAAACCCCAGTGATACATGGTGGCGGCCAAAGCGAGCTGGGCAGCGGCATCGGTATTGGGCTCAACATTAAGAGGCGTACCATACCAGTTGCTGTAATATGCGATGGGTTCAGCGACACTCCAAAACATCAAACCGATGCCCATGCCAGATGCAAATAACATGGCGAACCAAGACCAAAGCGAAAAATCTGGCTTAGCATCCTCGCCACCCAAGCGTAATTTACCCACGGGTAAAACGACCAAGGCCATACAATAAATAATAAATAAATTGCTACTGGCCATAAATAGCCAATCAAACTGTTTAATAGACCACGACTTAGCGCCGCCCAAAAATTCCATGGACCATTCTGGCAGCGCTAAGGTGATTAGCACAAATAAAAATATTAGCAGCGCGCTAACGAAAAATACCGGATTATGTAAATCCATACCCAACACACGAATATTATCTTGCCCAACCTTATAATCCGTTTGGTAATGCGTGCGAGTGAGCGTGTCTTTTGGGGCCATGCGGAGAACTTCCCTGAATTACAGTAGAGTTGCAATAGAATGATAAAACATTCCAATTGCGAAGCGTACGACCGAAGAAAAGCGAATCAACGGCTGTCGAGTTGGATTAATCAATGATTGAAAGCAATAAGGATACTCAAACCTCCAATTTTGAATTGCGGTCGTTGGAGCGATGAAAAGTATTACTGCAAAAGTTTACACGCACACAAACAAGACAGTAGGACTAACAAGAACAATTAATTCACTACCCCCCCAGAAATACAAATTCAGGATGGTAACTCATTCGATTCATGCAGCCAGAGGTGTGCCTCGAATTGCACATACCTCATGAAACAGCGCCGCAGCGGGATCTTGGTCGACAAGACTTTGTGCTTCACATGCAGATAGCGGTATTGTCGCATCTTTGTCTGCGTAAAAATGGCAAACAAAATCTCGCTCCAATCCGGTTCCATGCAGGGCTTTTTCTAAGGCGACAAAAAACGAAATATCTGTGCCACGGTGCTGCTTAACAATCTGCGAGCTCAGTTTTTCCGGTTTAAATCCATGTGCCTCAAAGCACTCGAAAATAATTTCCGAGCCTATTCGACAACCAAAATTCATAACCACTTCAGCTTGAGGAGCGTGCTCATGAACGCGCTGCAATAGCGCTTCATTTAAACCGAGACCAACCGTATTAAACGGGTATTGGTCAAACGCCGCCCAAGGGTAATAATGGGCGATATGATCGTCTGCAATAACTTCTGCGCCTGAAGCGAGAGGCACAGACCAAGCATTACGGAAAGCCGTTACCCGACTGTCCCCCGGCTCCCCAACCTGAGGCAAGGATGCGATAACGGTGTCAACTGAAGCGACCTGTTGACGTGCTTCCTCAGTATCTACAAGGCTGACTGAACCTTTCACTGGGCGAAAGCGATCGGCGGCTTCAGGCACTAAATTACGCACATTGTGTTCGGCCAGATCGGCCAATCGAGGGTCCAAATCGCTGCCGGAAACTTCCGCCGCGCCACAGACGCCAAGTAAATAGGCCGCATTAATTCCGGTCCCTATCCCCACTTCGTAGGCTTTCTTTCCTCTTAAGCTAGCACGCTTGAGTCCCCATTGAAAAGTTTCAGTCCAGGGGTCTTGCGGATCGAACGCAAAACTGGGCACATCCGGGGATGCCGGTTCCTGCTCAGTTGATTCAATCACCATTTCGTTTGAAAAATTTTTGGTTAGCATCATAACGATCTTATTCCCTCTAGCCGACAATTAAAATCGACCTATGTGTTTCAAGTAAAAGTCGCCGAGAATATCGGTTTAATCGAGCAGCACAATCTCTTTTACTTCGCCCCTTAAGCAATGGTCGGAACGCATGGAGGCGGCGTAACCGCCGGCATTGATCAGTGCAATGGTGTCGCCTTCTTCGGGCGTGGGCAATGACTGATCCACCGCCCACTTATCCAAAGCTTCGTTAACATTCCCAACAATGGTAAATTCTTTCATTGCATGGGTGCGTAACTGGGTTGGAACGGGCTCACAAGGTAAGCCATAAAAGGCCGGCTCCATCGCCAAATTAAACCCGGCATTGAGCCCCAGAAAATCGACATTCTTACGGCGTTCGAGATAAGTGACGCCAGCAAGAAGTATTCCGGCATCCTTAATCAGAAAATCGCCAGGTTCCACCGCGACATTCAAACCACTACCGGAGTATGCTTCGGCGACAATTTCCGCCCAGCGATTTAAATCTAAACGGTGGTCGGTTTCGCGATGCGGCACACCTAAACCTCCACCGATATTGACCTCACACAACTCGGGCAGCTCTGAGACAAAGGCTTTGCTCGCGGCTAGCACTTGCGATAATTGATTCAGCTCTCGATCCAAGTAACCGCAGCCGGCATGAAAATGAATACGCTTAATTCTAAGATTATATTTTTTGGCAATCGTCAAAGCCTCGGGCAGGCGATCCAAATAAATACCGAATTTTGTGGCTTCAATGCCGCTGTACTGTAATAGCTCATTGCCTGTGTAGCCTATGCCGATATCCGGATTTATGCGGATGCCCACTTCTCGCCCAGGACACATTTGACCTAAACGTTCTAGCGCGCTCAGTGAATCCAAGTTAATCCGCAGACGATTAAACTTAACAAGCAGCGACAGGTCATCTGAGCTGAGCGAGGTACCAGTGAATGAAATATTTTCTTCGCTAAACCCACAGGAAAACGCATGTAACAATTCTCCAGGCGAGCACACATCCGCGCCACACAAACGCTGTGCAGCCAAATAAGTGAGTAATTTAGGAGAACGATTTGCCTTAATCGCATAAAATATTTGATGTTCAAGTTTAACCTGATCGAGGGCATTATGGAGTTGCGATAGTTTCTCCACAACACGTGGAGCGCGAATCACATAACTGGGGGTTCCCACTTTTTTCGCTAAATCAGTAAGATCACACTGCCCTAAGTATAGACGGTCATCCTGAAATCCGAGATCCTTACGCTGCCACCAACAATTAATAGGATTGGCAATCGCGGCACTTGGACCAGCCGCATCAGCTTGATCGCCTACGTTAAAATGGTTGGCCCCATGTGACATAATTTCGCCCGTTTCCAATCGCAAATTAATTCATTGTTTTACTTGCAGTGCGATGTAACACACCAGAAAAATATAGTGCTCTCGAACCTCCGTTAAACGAAATAAACGGCTTTTGCTTGAGGTCCCAGCGAGCTTATCAGCCGCTGCCGATCACAACCTGGACCGACAGTAACTTTCAGCGGCAACGACGGATTCGCACCAACCAGAGCTTGCTTGATGCGCAGTACTGTGAGCGTCACGGATAGCCCGCAACAATTAATGGACGTTGTCATAGACATGATGATGCTCCTCTAGGGTTCAAAACAAAGCGTTCCTAAAAGGCCTAGCCGTATTCACTCTCTCGGGCATGCGTAGCACGATTTTTTAGCGCGGCAAATCACATCAATTAATAACAGATCTTACCTTGACTCAAATCGCGTTGTGCGCGATCAAGTGCCTCGGAGAGAGTAGCAGTGATACGATCAATATCCGATCGCTCCACAACCAACGGTGGCGACATAATGCAAAGGTTTTCGTAGGGACGAACGAGAAGACCACTCTCCTCGCAATAACGATCAACCTGTTGCGCGAGAGCCATATTGCGCGGTGTTGGGCCAACTTGATCGCCCGTCCAACACTCAACACAAGCCATAAGATGATCGCCGCGTACGGTATAAACGATAGGTGAATCCATCAGTGTACGCAGCTGTTCGATAAAATAAGGGCCAACATCACGAACGTGACCGCAAATGTCTTCACGTTGCATAATCTCAATGTTTTTAATCGCTGCGGCACACGCTACAGGGTGCCCAGAGTAGGTGTAACCATTGGAAAATACGGGTTTGCTTTCCGGGGCGTGGGAGCTGATGACATCACATATGTGTTCTGAGATCATCACTGCGCCCAGAGGTTGATAACCAGAAGTGATGCCCTTTGCGGTTACGATCATATCGGGGATGATATCGAAACGCGCCTCAGAGGCGAAAAAATGCCCCAAGCGACCAAACCCGGTTACCACTTCATCCGATATATAGAGAATATTGTATTGACTACACATCTCTCGTGTGGCCTTTTGATAACCTGGAGGGGGCACCAATACGCCACCCGATGCGAGTATAGGCTCCGCGACAAAACAGGCTATGTTATCAGCGCCCAATTCGTTAATTTTCGCTTCCATTTCCTGTAACAGCGAATGCAATCGCGCTGCGCCACTTTCCTCGGCAATGTCTGAGTCATATTGTGGACTCGATAGATGATGAACGAATTCATTTTCATATTGAAACAGTGTTCGGTCAGCAATTTTACCGCTCAGCGATGCGGCTAAATAAGTGCTGCCATGATAAGCATTACGTCGCGATAATACGTGGCGCTTGCTCGGTAGCCCTTGAGCCGCAAAATAGTAATGAGCAATCCTCACTGCAGAATCAATAGCAGTGGATCCACACGTGGTAAAATGGGCCCGGTTTAAATCACCCGGCGTGAGCTCTGCGAGCATTTGGGCAAGGCGGGCGGAAGGGGCGCTGGAGACATCACCAAACGGAGTATAGTAGGCCATTTTGCGCGCTTGCGCTGCCATCGCATCAACCAACTCATCGTTGCCATATCCGACGGTTACGCACCACATCCCGCCGATGGCGTCGAGGTACTTTTTTCCCGTTGTATCGTAAACGTGTACGCCTTTCGCGTTTTCTATTACCAAGGCGTTGGTATCGCCGAGCGTGCTTAAATCAGCCCAGGGATGCAAAAGGTGTTTGGCATCTGCAGCGCGAAGCGAATCGTGCTCAGCCACTACGTTGAGCGCATCTCGTTTCTCTTGCAAACTGACCAAATTAATTCACCTACACGTTAGTTCGTTGGCACCTAGGTTATGGATGCTCACGCAGGATGTCAAGAAACCAAATAAAAATAATTTCTATCTTATTAATTCACTTGAATAAATTCATTCAACTACGGCGAAAACACCCAATACGCAGCTTAAGATTAGGGTTGCAACATTTATTTAATATTCAATTTCGATTTATTTTTTCGATTTAATAATTTTAAAAAAGCACCAAAAAAAGGCTTTTTTTCAAATAAAATCCAATTACGCACAATTTTCGCGCATTATTTTTTCGGAATTTAATGGCGTAAGACGAACAGCGATCTATTAGGGCTAAAACCTTCACCTCAAAATCATTCTAATTCTACATGCAAGTGGGGAATCATCTTCGTGATGGGTTTAAACATCACGGATTTGGAAAAACAATTCAACGGGTTAGAATATATTATTCAGATCGAAATGGATTTTAATTTAAAAATAGTTTTAAAAAATCGAGTAAAACCAGAACAGATTAAGAATGATTTATCATTATATGCCGTACAACGGTGTAATCTTCAAGCGCATAATGAGACATGTCTTTACCGTATCCAGACTGCTTTAAACCTCCATGGGGCATTTCATTACAAAGCATAAAATGCGTGTTGATCCAAGTGCAGCCATAACGTAACTGCGACGCAGCAGTCATTGCTCTACCGATATCTCTGGTCCAAACGGAAGACGCTAATCCATAGTCTGAATCATTTGCCCAACCGAGAATATCGTCACTTTGTGCAAAAGGCGTAACCGAAACCACTGGCCCAAAGACTTCTTTGCGTACAATTTCATCGGTCTGCAGTGCCCCTGCAATAACCGTAGGCTTGTAATAAAATCCTGCCGAATCGGCACTGCCTCCCCCTGTTGTGACTTCAACATGTTGATTGCTCAACGCCCGGTCAACAAAACTGGCAACACGGTCACGTTGGCGCAGGGAAATCAAGGGACCAATCTCATTTTGAGTATCATCATCTAGGTCATAGCGGATAGTGGCGACCGCCGCAGACAAGTCCGCCACAAAGCGATCGTAGATGGATTTCTCAGCGTAAATACGGCAGGCTGCCACACAATCCTGGCCTGAATTGTAATAACCATAGGTTCGAATGGTTTCGACCGCAGCCTCCAAATCGGCGTCGGCATAAATGATAACCGGAGCTTTACCTCCGAGTTCAAGGTGTGTGCGCTTGACTGTGCTGGCCGCGGCCTGCATCACTTTCTTCCCTGTACCCACGTCACCAGTGATGGATACCATGTGAATACCGGGGTGGTTGATCATCGCATTTCCCACGGTTTCACCCCGACCGAGCACGATATTAACCACGCCTTCGGGCAGAACCTCAGCAAGTAGCTTTGCCATTTTCAATGCCGTTAGCGGCGTTTGCTCAGAAGGTTTAAATACCACGGTGTTACCACCGGCGAGTGCCGGAGCGAGTTTCCAGGCCATCATCATTAACGGGTAGTTCCATGGCGCAATAGAACCGATGACCCCGATGGGGTCGCGGCGAATCAATGAGGTAAAACCACGCATATACTCACCGGCCAATGACCCTTGCATATTGCGGATTGCGCTCGCGAAATAACGAAAACAATCGACAATAGCCGGCATTTCATCATCTCGCATAGCATTGATCGGCTTACCACAATCTAAAGCTTCAAGGACAACAAATTCATCTGCTTGCGCTTCAATGCGTTCGGCAATGGTTAATAAATACCGTGAGCGCTGTTCTGGGGTGGTTCGAGCCCATGCAGGAAAAGCCTTGGTCGCGGCCGCCACAGCGGCATCGACCTGCGCTAGAGAAGCCGATGGTAACAGTACTATCTGCTCGGACGTTTTGGGATTAATAATGACATCCGCTTGCCCTTCTCCCAAGACCATGTCGGCACCGATAAGCATATGAGTTTCCATGGGTTCCCCTTTTGTAGATAAGTAGATTGTTACGCGGTTATTTTCGACTAAAAGCAAGGTAATGACCGAAGTCAGAACGAATTGTAAAGTGTGAAAGCGTTAAGCAGGCTTAAAATAGGGCAAAATCAAAAAGACTGAACGTCATGCTAAACAACTACCTTACTGCGTGAGCGCTGAGACAATATAATCAACTGGCCATCTAGACTCTTTACCTTAATTAATGCGTTCTTACGATACAAGCCCCCATTTTAAAAAGTTAGCTCGAGGTTAATTAACAGCAACGGAATCGTTAAATTAAGTGTTTAAGATAATTTTCCAGAGTGCCACCCTATTGATTGAATGCAAGTATTGTTCCTCACACCAACCAGCGAACCAAATCCACTACCGGTGCCGCTAATCATGAATACGCTACTCCCAGGCGAATTCATGAAGCAAGGGTTTGCTTGCTAGTTAAGATAAAAATGCATATATCAATGGTGGCCTTATGCGCAGAGGGGGACCTAAATCAGGTAGTGAAGGATATTATTTCAGCGTCCGTCCACTTTATTAAAATTAAAAAAAACCGGCTCTGAGCGCCGGTTTTGATCGTACGTTTTGAAGCAGCTCTAATAATACTAAAAGCCTTTATTTTTACTGGTCCAGGGTGATCGACACATAAAGCAGTTATTACCGAAGAACCGCTCCCGGCCTGTCGCGGAGGTGTCGCCCTTTAATTGCCAGTTTAACCAACCCACTGCAGCACGCCCCATATCTCCACCATTGTCTTGGAAGTAGGCGTCGCCATGGCCCAAATTGGCGTGATTGGCGTGATAGACAGGAACGTTAGTAATATCATCGTAGGCAGCCAAGCCATTGTTGTAGGCGACGTCCGAAGAATTACCATTGAAAATGGCTATAGGTGAGTGGAAGCGGGCGTAAACGTCAAATCGATCGCTGGCGTACATGCCGCTATTGAGTGCCATACCTGTGTCTACCCTTGGGTCAGTCGCCGCATAGTGGGCCATGGCGCCACCGCAAGACCACCCCATTGAGGCAATACTGTCAACGTCCAATTTGCCATAAAACTGACTGCACTCCCGCGAATTCTCGGCAATTGCCCAGTCTAACGCCTTAATGAGTTCCGTTTCGCGTCCGTCATTCGAACCGCCGCCGCCGGGTGCGCCGTTAGCGATTGCAATATAGCCATGGGAAGCAATTTCTGAGAGGAAGTCTGCCTGACTTAAGCCATCATTTGAACACGCCCCGTTACCCCAGACGACGATGGGCAGCTTGTCGCCTTCCATAAGGGTTTGCGGTCTGTAGATCGTATGATTTCGTAACGTCTCGGTAGCCTGCTCAATAACAAACCCACGGGGGCCGGTGGGGGGGCGAGCCACATTGCCATCGAAGTACTGCTGATCCGTAAACTCAGTGGCGTAATTCACACGGCGTGGGGTTTGTCGCTGGGATTCATTACAGACCGGCGCTGGCGGCTCTTCAAACATACCTCCGTCACTGGAAAATATCGCTATACCACTGATCGTCGCGTTATCCATATTGGTTTCGAGTTCAATCGAGATACGGCCATCACTCACGCTAACGCCGTTGACGATCGCTTCATAGGCTGCGTGTTGCCCGACCTCAGCAAACAGATCAAGATTGGTCACCGCTGCGACACCCTCCACGGTGATATTGAAATTTCTCATGCCCGCTGCGGAGTGGTACATCTCTACCATATGCAGCCTCACGCTGTAGGTAGCTGCGGATACAGGAATCTCGTAGGAGTATGCACCATAGCGCTCGCTCTGGTACAAAGTATCCTCATCGGTTCCGCTAATCGGGTCGGTAATCGTCTGGGTGTCGCCGCCGGATGCGAAGCGGTCAGCCTGGTAGGTAACGCCGTCAAAAGTGGCTTCACTGGCCGTACCGGCATTAATGGCATAGACCAAACTTGCGTTTGAAGGGATGCCACTGCCAGAACTGCTGGCCGAGGATAACGTTGAGCTGGTCGTCGTCACACTCGCACTGGTACCGCTACTGCTATTGGTCGACGGTACGCCGCAGCCGGTTACAAGTAACACCGCAGCCGCCAGGGCCAGGCTCGCAGACGATTTATATTTTGGGCGATATCTAAACTCAAATTGCATCGTTTCAATCTCCGTAGACATTTTATTATTAATATCGAGAGTAAGAACGGTTAATAGCTTGGTATATCAACCGTTCATATTATCGTTTCCGCTGCTTGACACTCTAATGTGACAACCGCCGCATTGGTGTGAGCTGATAAGCAAAGTTGATGATGTGTCATACCACAAACACGAAAAATAACACCATTTTTGCTGTGTAATCGGTTGCAATTTTCAAAAAGTATTTTGCGCATCGGCTTAACTGGAATTGTAGCGCCACCATTTAAAGAGAGAAAAACCAAAAAAAGTCATCCAAATTAACGAAAAAGACGCATTTAGTTATGAAGATGGCACAATTTTGCGGGCACTGAAAAATCTAAATGATTTTTATGCCTTAAATTCGAAAAATTCCAACCTCGCCTCCGTGTAATCGGTTTCAGGTTGAAAAATTCATTTTAAGAGGATATCTGATGGGAATTATTGGACTAAAAATTACGGGGGGAAAATCAAAATTAGAACTGCCAAATGGCCAAGAAGGAGCAGTAAGTTAAGCACGTGGAGCAGGCTATTGAACGTAGAGTGCTTGTGCCATCAATCGAGTCTATTCATCTGACAACACAACGGCATTGGTTATCGAGCGGTTGACACGAGTTGTTCTAAGCTAACCGCGCTTGCCGATTAATGTAGCGCAAATAAAAAGGGCTAAATTTCTTAGCCCTTTTTAACCGATCAATTACACCAACTGGTCGGCAACTGCTATTTCTTTTCAATTACCAAAAAGTCAAAGCTCATGGATACTACGGATTTGGGCATTTGGGTCCTCCAAAATAGAGATAAGTAGCCCAGCGGGAAGCGGTTTTATTGTGCACATCAGCGGTGTAACAGTCTGGTGTTGAATTCACTTTGCTCAAGTTTGCCCAATGGCTAACGTGAGAGGTATCAATATAATAAATTGTTCGCTGATAGGCCGCTCTCGACCAACCCTCTGAGGCAAATTTGCCGCTGCCCATTTGGCCAGTTTTATTTTCTCCTTTTAACGAAGAAACTTCTCCACCATAGTCTATTTTAGTGGCATAACGAGTTAACTGTCCGCCATCAAAATGTTCTTCTGGATAGTAACCAATTGCAAAATAGTCTTCTACTCCTGGGGCTGCAGCACCTCGACCTTTTAAGAATAGCCACCAATTTCCGTTCGAGTATTGCCATTGCATTCTAAAAATATATTGTGTGTTATTTAAACTACTTACCGGGCCTAATTGTCCGCCAATCACCCAACTGTTGTTGATTTGAACAAATGCCGGGCAATCCAAGTTGTAACAGCCCGAACCGGAACTGTAATTTGCTGAAGTTGAGTAGATAAATAAGTTGGGGTTTCGATTATCGTATTTGCGTTCTGCAACCTGCCAACCACCTTCGACGGTCTGTTTACTGCTTCCAGAACCGCCGACATACCAATGCTGAGATAGAGAGAACCAACCTGGATCGGCATTGGGCTTCCATACATTTAAACGAGAATCTCCACCGTAATTATTAACAGACTGTTTTGCATGAGCCCAATAATGAGTGTAATCATCTTCGCCCGGAACGGGTTCCTGCTCTCCTTTTTTAGCGTCCACAACAGGGGCTTTGTAAAAAAAGTCACTCAGTGAAGTAAAACGTGTCAATGCAGACAGAGTAAGTCGCGTCAAAGGGATAGTATCGGGTTTGCAATACATAGGATTATTAAAGCGATCGAATTTATTTTCACTCAGTTGAGGCGGAAGAATTTTTTCCTCAGGAGAGAAACTTCTTAAGCTCACTTTTCCTTGCCTAAACGGCTTAGGGGGAGTTGCAATTTTGTGATCGCGCATCTTCGGTGTTTGCAAGCTAGGCTGTGTTTCCGTGATGACACAATCAATTGTGCGCCCGCTATCACCGATAAAGCTATTGGTTACTAAAACACCCTCGTAGTATTCCAGAATATATTTTTTCATTTCTTCGAATTTTTTGGGATCGCGAATTTGAGCCCCCCGAAGGTCTTTAAATTCTTTAAAAGAGGAATTTTTAACACCATAAAGATGATCATCTAATGGGCTAATACCAGTATTTGCCATGACTGTCGCACTAAACAACAACCCCACAAATCCGCTTACTGTTGACCTAAAATAACTCATAACGTGTGTCCCTTCTTAAGATTGTGAAAACAATAGTGACTAGCGAAAACTGTCGCCGCCTTTGTTCACTTTGGCCCAACGGGACGTCAGCCGCAGTCAAATTGATCACGGTTAATCAGTGAATTATTACCCAAATCTTTTTTAGATTGATGGTAGATGTTGGAGATTAAAGTTCGATGTTCGATCGATTAGAGTGAGAGGAAGAAGGGTCGTGTAGGGATTGCAGTTGTGTTAGCTTTGAATCATAAAATGTTAACGTATTTTTCAATACTTCTCCTGCAAACGACCTGTGCAATATCTTTCCCTGTGTATCATTTTCCATTAATTCGTCTGTTGGATTAGAAAAACCTTTGCAAAGTCAGCAACTTAGCAAATTCAATTAAGGACTCACATATCAAAATAGTATAAATTTTCATGATATGGTTGTATGCCAAGAGAATAAGTATTACCGAATAAGCTTTTGATGGCAATCAACCGGATGTGGTGTATTACTGCTAGACACAGCGACTCCGCGCAAATAAAAAATATTCCAAAAATCCTGCCGCGTAACTGAAAAAAGCCTTCTTAGCGATTCTGCTCACCAATACAGCCGGCGAAAAGAACACAAGGGGAAACGAGCTATGCAACCACGGTGAAGTGATCACAAAGACACAGAAAAAGGATCGGCAACATAGCGAGAGCTTGTCAGACAAACTCCCGCCGATTAGAGTTTCTGATTAAGGCGTTGCGTCCCAAACTTGACCCGATGCACTGCCATTATTACCCGGGTTGAACACCTCAACTGCAATAACCTGATACGTTGGATCATCGCTTGCATCGATGTTGTTAGTATCAGGAAGCGTCCAACCTGTATCAGCCCAAGCTTTTACGTGATCGGCAAAAATGATCTTATGGTCCTGGCCGAGTGACATTTGCTGCGAAGGCTTGCTCCAGTACTGATAAAACGTAGTGCGGCCATTAATCGACGGCTGATTCTGACGTGTTGAACGGTATGTCGTATATTGCACCCCGTTACTGGTGAAGGTCTTGCCACGAGTACCGCTCTGGCTTGGATCGTACGTCCACCGATTCAGAATGTAATAC
>JBNKFP010000030.1:0-4833 GCA_050289365.1 Cellvibrionaceae bacterium
AGGACGAAAGTACGACAAATACATCTTGTTTTGTTCGTTTTTTGTCCAGATCGCTTTTGGGTTAAACAATCACTTATTGCCCGTCAAGCAACGCTGTAAGTAAGCTTCTTTTTAGAAGCTCGCTTCCTCTAGAAGCTGTTTTTGTCTAATGCATCGAGCATCGTTTTGGTGTGTGATTTTGAACTTTTTGCGTAACGTCTCGTTCATGTCTGGTGTGGATTGCAGTTGGCGAGACAGTAACTTTAAGCTGTCTTGAGTACAGTTGGCTGAAAGCAGTGAGGCACCACTGGCACCGATAAACATGCCATCTTTGACATGGCTTAAGTGCTTCAATCTGTCGACAATGTGCTGAGCAAATGGCCAGCGCATTTTTTGTTGTGTACCAGGGAATAGATTGTGCATGGCGGTTGTTAAGTCGGCGAATTTAAATTCCGATTCGTCCGCCAGAATATTTTCCAGCCACTTCTTCTTGATGGTTTCTTCCGGTTGTATGGCGTCTGCTGCCAGAGCCGACCGTCGGCCCATCTCCGAGGTGTCGGATTGTTGCTCTTTTGCTAACAGGTCCTTGGCGTTGCTGTAGGCGTAACGGTTTAGCTGTCTAATGGCCGACCAGCGATACTCCTGGGTAAACTCAATGTCTTCCAATTCAACCTTGCCGGCAAGTAAATTCGCTAAATAGTCCAGGCGAGCAGGGCTGAAACTGACGTTGATGGCTGATTTAAACACAACTTTTTGGCGATTACTGCCTGGGGGCGATGCGACATATTCACGCCAAAAAATATCCTCAACTTGTTGTTGCAAGCGTTTGGATTTATCGGGTACATCCATCGCTTCAATGGCATTGAATGCAATTTGTGCATAGTTCAGTGCACTGTTGATGATCGCTGGATTACTTTCACCGCGGATATTTTTGGAGAAAAATGACACATATTGACTGAAGGGTACTTCGGCATCATGGGCCAGGGACCACATGCTTTGCCAAATGATCAGACGCAATCGGGTGTCGTCAAACTGATTAAGTTTGTCATTTAACAAGTCAATAGCTTGCTGGTCGAAACGTATTTTTAAGTAGCCCCAGTCGTCGTAATTGGGAAATATAAACTCAGGACAGGCGATCGGATTTTCTTTGGGTAGGGAAATTTTGGTGGAAGCGCCTTTATACGTAACCGGCATGAGTTGTCCGAGCGCCATGCTTTTATCTTGACTGTAGAACAATCCCAGCTGGACTCGCTGACTGCGCAATGTTGGCCATTCCATAGGGGCGCTTTGTTTTAACGTCAGCCTCACGAGTTGGTTGTTACGGCATTGAAAATGCGTGCTCAAACTGTTTAGCCCTGGTGCCAGCAACCACTGCTTGACCCATGTGTCCAGGTTGGTATTGGTATCTTGAGCTATGGAGTTCACTAAATCTTGCAATTGCGCATTTTGATATTGGTATTGTGCAATGTAATGTGCCATTGCCGGTTGAAATGCTTCCGGTGTGACGAAGTGACTGAGTTGATTCAAAACCGAGGCACCTTTAGCGTAGGATATGCCGTCTAATAGACTGTGCACTATGCCTGTATCCGGGACAGGTACGTCAATGGGATGGGTTGTCGCTAGCTGGTCTTCATAGTAAGCCCAATTTTTTAACCCGGAAAAATAATTCCAAGCGTCGGTGAATTTCGGATTGTGCGATACGGTTTCGTAAGATGTATAGGTCGCAAAACTCTCATTGAGCCACAAATCGTTCCACCAGTTCATGGTAACGATATTGCCGAACCACATATGGGCCATTTCGTGGGCAATGACCATAGCCAATTGAAACGCCTCTTGATCTGTTTTTGGGCTGCGACTGGTAAACCGTTCACTGTAAGTCACGGCCGCAACATTTTCCATGGCGCCATAATTGAAATCTGGAACGATTATTTGATCGTATTTTTCAAATGGATAAGGAAATTGGAAATAGTTCTGTAGATGGTCAAAACTTGCATGAGTGGCGTCAAACCATTCTTGTGGGTCCACCCATTGCGCTATTTCCTCACGTGCGAACAGCCTTAATGGAATATCTCCTGATGTATCTGTCCAGGAAGCAAATGGCCCCGCGTGCAATGAAAAAATGTAACTGGGGATGAGTTTGGATATCGGAAAGTGCCATAGACGCGCATCCGCACCCTGGTCTTCAGTGTCCGTTTCGCGCGTGGCGCTGATAACTTGCCAAGTATTTGGCGCCAATACATCCATGCTAAATTTGGCCTTAAGATTAGGTTGGTCAAAAGCCGGAATAAATCGATTGGCAGCGTAGGGCTCAAACTGCGTGTACAAATAATAATTATGGGTACTTTGATCTTGGTACTGATGTAAGCCCTGGCCATCAGTGGAATAGGGGCGTTGGTAACTTATTACGATGGTATTTCGTCCTTTGGTGAAATAGTGAGGAGCCAGTTGGATAAACCACTTATCAAACTGCCACTGGGCTTCTTTGTTGTTAATCTGAATGGACTGAATATTACCCTGCTCGAAATCGAGAGTAATGGGCGAGTCTTCGTGCGCGATCAAGTCAAAGTCAATGGCTACGGTATTGGTAAAAAAATCTCTGTGCCGAATATCTGCGCTGATGTGGTAATGGATGTTTGCAATTTGCTCGGCGCGAAAAGTGGCGTAAGCCTGACTGAGTTCGGCAGAGTTTTCACGAACTGTGATCGGCTGAGTGCTTTTGATGCACCCAGGAAGTCCTAGAGAAAAAAGACACAGGATGGCTAATAATGGCCGATAAAGTTGAGTCATTCAAATTTGCTCCATGGCTCCTTTTCAGGGTAATGGAAACCATACAGAATTGACACCATGAAATCTATTTATTGTCCAGGTTAAGAATAAATGTAGCTTCGATCATGAGGCGTTGAAAATCCATTCTGCGGGCGGCCAGAACCTCCTCAGTGATTGATTTCACGTTAAATCAATTGCCGCTGTGTTAGGGTGAAAGCAGACTTTGTCGAGCGGTTGTTGAGGAGATTGTTTTGAATCTGGACTTCTATAAAAAAGCGTTGTTACAGGAAATCAAAGAGTTGGAATCTTTGGCTGATATTGCTCAAGAATCTGCGCAGACGGTAGAGTTGGATCAAGCCAAAGTAGGGCGCCTGTCACGTATGGACGCTATGCAGCAACAGGCGATGCAAGTTGCACAGAATCAGCGTCGTGTGGAGCGCTTGCGTCAAATTAAAGCTGCGTTGACGCGGATCCAGCAAGATGAATTTGGGTGGTGTTTGATGTGTGGTGAAGAAATTCCTGTAAAACGTTTAGAGGTTAATCCCGCCGCGACCCACTGTACTCAGTGTGCCGATCAGCAAAACTGACCGGCACGTCAAACAATGACAATTTACAACAAGGATGGATTAAGGGGCAAAACAACCTAGGCACACTGCATATGTAGCATTGGGTGCATTAAAATCGCTTTTTTGTGCTTGTTTAGCGGCATCCAAAAAAATCTCTAGAGATGTTAAGTCCATGCCGCTCCAGTTGTGCAATATCTCGCTGAGGGTGTTGGGGATGGCGGCTTCTTTCATGATTTCTTTGATAAAAGCTTCTTTTGCTGTCAGCTCGCGCTCAAAGACTTTAATCTTGTAATTCTCCAATCCAACGCGAGTCGCCGCAGAGGTGATCGCGTCTTCTAGATGACCTAACTGATCCACCAAACCAAGTTCTTTGGCTTTTACCCCGCTCCAAACTCTGCCTTGCGCTATTTCATCAACTTTCTCCGCTGTGGTACGACGGTTGCTGGCGACCAATTTAATAAATTCATCATAAATATGTTCAACACCCTGCTGTAGCGAATTCGCTGCATCGCGGGACAGCGGTCGGTCTACACGGAAACCTCCGGCTAAATCTGTTGTGCCAATACCATCGGTTGTAATCCCCAATTTTGCCAAACTTTTATCCACAGTGGGAAACAGGCCAAATACGCCGATGGAGCCAGTAATGGTAGCTGGGGTCGCCCAAATTTCATCGGCAGCCATGGCGATCCAATAACCGCCGGATGCCGCAACACTGCCCATAGAGACCACAATGGTAATGCCTTTATCGTGCAAGGCTTGCAGCTCTTGGCGAATCAATTCGGACGCGAAGGCACTGCCGCCGCCGCTGTCAATTCTGAGGACCAGGGCTTTGATATTTTCATCTTTGCCCACTTGGCGCAATATTCGGCTGAGGGTATCGCCGCCGATGGTGCCGTCGGGTTGATTGCCGTCCAGGATAGTGCCTTTGGCGACCACTAAGGCAATATTTGCCGTCTCAAATGGGTTGTTGCTCAGAGCTTCTTTACTGTAACGCTCATATCCGACATATTGCAATTCATCGGGTTGCTTGGGTTTCGATCCAAAGCGTTCGATTAATTTCGCGCGGCGTTCGACCCGTGACAAGGTTTCATCAACCAGATGCATCTCCAGAGCCATGGCGGCAACATTGCCATTGTGTTGTGCCAGTTGATCGGCAATATGATTGATCCATTGGTTGAGGGCGCCATCGCTCAAATCGCGTCGCTCTTCAACTTGGTGGGTGTAGAGATCCCACATCGTATTGAGCCATTGACTATTGTGTTTGCGCGATGCATCGGACATATCATCGCGAATGTACGGCTCAACGAAATCTTTAAATTGTCCAACTTTAAACACGTGGAATTCAACGGCTATTTTATCCAGCGCCTGTTTATAGTAATTGCGAAACAGACCGAAGCCCGTGATCATAATATTGCCAAACGAATTCAAATAAATTTCGTCGGCGTAGGTCGCCAAAAAGTATTGCTGCTGATCAAAGTTATCGGCAAAGGCAATGACGGGTTTTCCAGAGTTTTTAAAGCGA
>JBNKFP010000030.1:4843-17414 GCA_050289365.1 Cellvibrionaceae bacterium
CAAAGACTCCACCGATGGTTGGGCATTGTGCCGCCTTCGCCGGCAAGATTGATGTGGTTATTAAATCAATTCGATGGCTTGCCCCACTTCAATCATTTTACTGAGACCGCCACCTTGAAAATGATCAAGTTGCAATAGTAAACCGGTTATACGTGGATCATTGGCCGCAAAATCTATGACGGATATCAGGTCGCGTACTAGAAACTCGTGCTGACCTTCCGCAGATGGGTTAAGCAGTTTTTCCTCTGGTGCAAGGTAGGTGTATTGATCTACCAAATACCCTGCGGGAGAAATCAATAATGGTGATTTTGGGGGGAGAGGTTCATTATCTGGAGTGACAATTGCGACCACTATCGCCAGCAATAAAAAAATGAAGAGTATATTAAACACGGCAACACGAATACCGGTGATCAAACTCCAGCAAAAAAGTGCAATTGCTACGGGAAACGAATGTGCCTTAGCAGTTTTGGCCATAAAATTTATTCCACGGTTTTATTTTGGACCTGCTGCAACCAGCGGCTGGTCATCATTGAACTGATAAATAAAATAACACTGATGGACAGGATTGATATGTCGATCCAGGCGCGAGCAGGATGAAAGACACCTTCAACCCCTTTGATAAAATACAAAAGTAAAACAAAGCACAAGCCAATGTAAGCTCTTGGATTGTTATTTTTCAGGGCTGGAATAAAGACAACCAGCGGAATGATTTGAACGGCCAGCACAACGCCTGAAAAACCTTCGGGACGCAATAGCTGCCAAGCCAAAAAGGAGAGTAACAAGGCCGTAAACAAACTGATGGTGGTCAGTTTGCCAATATGGGCTTTGCGGTTCACTGTGTCTGTTGTCATATCGAGTTGAGCCTATTCAAGGTTGAGGTTGCCGTATTGAAGGGCTAGGCGTCCTAGGCGTTGGCCCTGCGCTAGGCATAATTGTTGTTCGTCGTGGCTCAATTCGGTGGCATCTTTATCCTTTGCCCAATGACTGCAACCATAGGGGGTGCCACCCGTAGTCGTACTGTGCAAAGCGGCTTCACTGTAGGCCACACCGGCAATGATCATGCCGTGGTGCAGCAGCGGCAACATCATCGACAGCAGTGTGGATTCTTGGCCGCCATGGAGGGTGCTGGTACTGGTGAAGACGCCAGCGGGCTTGTCGATTAAATCACCATTGAGCCAAAGTGGGGCCGTACTGTCCCAAAAGTATTTCATTGGCGCAGCCATATTGCCAAACCGGGTAGGGCTGCCTAGCAGCAAACCACTGCATTGGCGCAGATCATCGTGGTTACAATACAAATCGCCCCTATCCGGTATGTCGCTGGCAACGGCTTCACAAACGTTGGATACTTTGGGGACTGTGCGAATGCGCGCTTCTATGCCCGCTTGCTCCACACCACGGGCCAGCGTTTGCGCCAGGGACTGAGTATGACCTTGATGACTGTAGTAGAGCACAAGTACAAAAGGTTCCATGATTCGTACCTACAGCAGTTCAAGCACGGTTTCTGGTGGCCGGCCCAAAATGGCGCGGCTGCCTTTGACCACAATTGGACGTTCAATCAATTTTGGGTGGGCGGCCATAGCGTCGAATAATTGGTTGTCGTTTAGATTCGGATCACTTAAGCCCAAGGTTTTGTATGCCTCTTCGCCACTGCGAATAAACTCGCGTGGTTTTTTGGATAAGGCTTTGGCCAACTTTTTTAACTCTGCGGCAGTCGGCGGGTCTTGTAAGTAGAGTACAACACGTGGACTGACACCGTTTTGTTCGAGTAGCGCTAAAGTTTGGCGGGATTTTGAACAGCGCGGGTTGTGGTAGATTGTATAAATTTCAGCCATAAACGAAATACGTTTTAGATTCCTGGAATTCGCGCAGCGGTTTCATCCGGATCAATTGGTAAAGATTGTCAAGATGTGCGCGGGTGTATAAAGTCGCAGAGCTTAACATGTGGAGCTCCAGTGTGGGAGCACCGTACCTCATTTGCTATAGTCATGCGGTCCATCCATGTTCGGATTTAAAAAATCAGTGATATGGACACTGGTTTGACCCAATCGACACCGGCAGAGCTCGAAATCGAAGATATTGTGTGGAGTAACATTTGATGGCAAAGCCAAGTAGAGCCTTTTCAATCGATTTTGGTACGTATGTGTTGCGTATGGTTGGCCGCTTTTTACGGCATTTGTGGATCGATTTTTGGGCATATGGCTGTCAAAAGAGTGCTGCAGCGTTAACCTACATGACGCTGTTTGGCATAGTGCCCCTGATGACTGTTTGTTATTTCTTTTTTTCGTTGATCCCCGCTTTCAACGGAGTTGCAGAGCAGTTGCAAGGCATGATTTTTTCCCACTTTATTCCTGAAAGTGGGCAGGAGCTGCAAGGCTATTTAGAGGACTTTTCGTCCCAGGCCCGTTCCTTGACTGGATTTGGCGTAGGCATGCTGGTGGTCACAGCTTACCTTATGCTCACCAATATCGAACGCACCTTCAACGCCATTTGGGGCGTGCAAAAGTCCCGTCGCGGTCTTTCTAGCTTCCTCCTGTATTGGGCTGTTTTGAGTTTAGGGCCGTTGTTGCTGGGGGTTGCGTTCGCGCTCAAAACCTATATGTTGTCGTTTAATCTGTTGGTCACCGAATACGACCCTATCGGCTTCAGTACTTTTGTCTTTCAATTGATTCCTATTGCCACCATGATTGGTGCGTTTACTCTGCTGTTTGTCGCTGTGCCTAATTGCCGAGTCCCGGTTCGCTATGCGCTGCTGGGTGGGATTGTCACTGCTTTAGGATTTGAGTTGATCAAGGATTTGTTTACATTGGCGGTCGCCAACTCCAGCTTTCAGTTGGTCTATGGCGCTTTTGCGGTAGTACCCCTATTTTTGTTATGGGTTAATTTGACCTGGACACTAATATTAGCGGGTGCCATTTTTGTGAGAACATTGGCCGAGCAGCGCTATTTTATCGAGGAGGGCAAAGCTACGGATATGGTCGCTACCCTTAAGTGCCTCTCACTGTTTCGTCAGCGCCAAAAATTGGGAGAATCGGTCTCTGACGGTGCCTGCTATCGGCTCGGCTTAGGCGTGGTACATTGGCAGCATTTGCGTAATCGCCTTGAAAAGCATCAATGGATCGTCGCCACCACGGGCAGTCGCTATGTGCTGGCTCGAGACCTGGATTGTGTCTCCCTTTGGGATCTGGCCAAAGTGTTGGATTTGCAGGTGCACGATTTGGATGTGGTGATTGCGGACCCGCCGTCTGCCCCTTGGTTTACAAACTACTTAGCGCGGCGCAAGGCGTTTGTCTCAGAGGCCAAGGAAATTTTTGGCGTGTCCTTAGAGGAGTTTTTGGGAGAGAATCACAGCGCTGATCCGGTGACAGCTGAATAGCGCTCGTTATAACCTTAAACTTTAATCTGAGCTGAAACGAGATTGTAATGGCAATAAAAACAGTCAGTTATGTTGTTTTTGGATCTCTTTTTGCCTTGTTACACCGTTGCAGTCGATCGTATTCAGACTTGCCGATGCTGGTTGAGAATTAATCTGACAACGGCTGTGAAGTGACTATACTGAACTTAATATCTGTTGCTTAAGGGCGCATTCACAGGCTATGTCGATTCCAGTACTGATTTGCGACGATTCCAATATGGCACGCAAGCAAGTGGCGCGATCACTCCCAGAACAGTGGGATGTTGAGGTGAGCTATGCATGCAATGGCTTTGAGGCTCTGGACGCCATTCGTGAGGGAAAGGGGGATATTGTGTTTCTGGATTTGACGATGCCTGAAATGGATGGCTACGGTGTTTTAGAGACCATTCGCGCAGAGCAGTTGAAAAGCGTCGTTATTGTTATCTCTGGAGACATACAACCTGTGGCGCGTGATCGCGTGACCCATCTGGGGGCACTGGATTTCATTCGCAAACCCATCAATAAAGAAACCTTGCAAAAAACTCTGGAAAACTTCGGTTTAATTTAGGTTTGTTCCGCGGTTTATGAGCAATTGAGGTCAACACCCGCTCTGGTGTTATCGTCCGTCCAACAATGGTAGAGTCACATTCTCTAAGTTGAGTGTGGACGCTTTGACCATGGCACTATCCAAATTTGGACAACGGCTCAGCCAACCATCACCCATTGTGGAATTAATGGAGGATCTTGGCGAGGCGCTACATAACAACCCTGACATCTTATTTCTGGGGGGTGGCAATCCCGCAGCGGTTCCGGAGGCCCAGCAATTATTTCGTAAACACATAAAAGACTTGTTGAACGACGGAGGACAACTGGAAACCCTCCTGGGAACCTATCAGTCACCGCAGGGAAATGAACAGCTTTTACAAGAATTAGCTAATTATCTCAGTCAACACTGTGATTGGCCTATTACACAGCATCATATTGCGGTATTGAATGGCAGTCAGAATGCTCTGTTTATTCTTTTAAATTTATTTGCCGGTGAAATGGCCGATGGCAGTCACCGCAAAATTGCTTTGCCATTGGTCCCAGAATATTTAGGTTATCGATCTCAGGGACTGGGGGACGATCATTTTCAGGTTTTTCGCCCGAAATTGAATTTAACGGCGACCCATAGATTTAAATACAGTGTTGATTTTAATCGGTTTGAGATGGCGGATAATATTGGTGCAGCCTGCATCTCTCTGCCGACCAATCCTAGCGCGAATTTGCTTGCGGAGGATGAGGTGCAACGGTTGTTGCGAATGTGTTGCAGTCAAAATAAACCGTTGATCGTTGATTTTGCCTACGGTAATCCATTTCCAGGTGTGGTCTATCAAAAACAAAATTGCCCATGGCAAGATGGCATGATTGCCGTAATGAGCATGTCTAAGTTGGGCTTGCCCGGATTGCGCACAGCCTTTGTTGTGGCGGATCCTGAAGTGATCGCCACCATTGTGAAGGCGAATACGATCATCAATTTGGCCAACGGGAATTTAGGGCCCTTATTGATGTCACGCTTACTGGCGAGCGGTGATTTAAAAAAACTCACACATTTTGTGCTCCCCAATTTTTATGAGCAACAGCGTAACACCTTGGTTCATTATATAGACCGTTATCTGGCACCCTTTCCTTACCGGATCCACGAGACTGGCGGAGCATTTTTTGTCTGGTTGTGGTTGGAAAATTTACCGATCAGCAGCGTTGAACTTTACCAACGGCTAAAAAAGAAGAACCTTTTAGTGATGTCCGGCGAACCTTTCTTTTTTGGTTTGGAAGACAATTGGGATCATGCCCATCAATGTTTGCGTTTGACTTACTGCCAATCTTCTGATGTGTTAGAGCAAGCTGTAAAAATTTTGGCGGACGAACTTTCTATCTTATATGCTTCGACTCGCTAGTTGTTTAACAACTGATTTGGTTGGTCAATTGGTTCAACTCTGAAATGTTACTGCTAATGCCTTTCGCTATATTTAAGGTCGTCAGGGTAATGTCTGACGTTTTTCCCGCTGAGTTGGCAATGTTTTTGATATTTTGATCTATCTCGCGTCCAACATTAGACTGTTCCTGCGCCGCAGATGCGATACGTATACTCATATCTTTTATGTCGCTTATGGCTCCGACTATGGCATCGAGAGCCTGTCGGGCGGCAACCACTTTTTCTCCACTGGCGTCGGCTGCGCCACTGCTGGACTCCACCACTGCGACGGCTTTCGAGGTTTGGGTTTGTAAGCGTTCAATAATGGTGCGAATTTCTTCTGTCGATTGTTGAGTTTTTTGCGCTAGGGTACGCACTTCATCGGCGACAACGGCAAAACCGCGCCCTTGTTCTCCTGCCCGTGCCGCTTCAATTGCTGCATTCAGAGCGAGTAAGTTGGTCTGTTCGGCAATACCTGTGATGACCGTGAGTACCTGACTGATTTGTTGGCTGTCGCGATGCAATTGCTCCATAACGTCTCCTGCATCGTTCAAGTTATTGGCCATCTGCTGAATGTGTTCAGCGGTTTGCGAAACCAATTTGTGACCTTCGGTCACCTGTAATTCCGCGAGATTGGAGTTATCCGCTGTCACTTCAGCGTGTTTGGCCACTTCCGTGGCCGCTTCCGCCATTTGCCCCATGGCCGTGGCAACTTGCGCCAATTCGCGATTCTGGCGATTGACATTGGTTTCAGATTCTTTGGCGGATCTTCCGAGATTTTCGCTTTGGTCCGCAATACCATTCCCGCAGCGTTGAATGCCTTCTAGGACTGCACCAATTTGCTTGAGCATTGTATTGTAGGCTGTGTGCATTTGACCCACCTCGTTGTCCTCGCTGGCTTCGACATGCAGGGGCGTCGAAAAGTCTCCACGGGCGAGCCCGTCAATCCTATAACGTAAGATGTTGAGTTGAGCAATAAGCCAATATAAGCCCAAGAAACGACTGATGAGAGCGACAAATATAACCGTCAACGTAAGCCCAATGGTCATTTTTTGCATTCGTGCCAGATTGGCGTTGGCGGCATTGGCTATGAGCCCTACCGTGGCATTCATATTTTTGAGCAGAGTTTCGCTTTGTTGATTCAGTGTGCTTAATTGCTCTGAATTGGGCGATTCCACATACTTTTGCAGCGAGGAGCGATAGTCCCGCCAAAGCTTTCCAACCCTTCCAAGTTCGGTGTGTATTTGAGCGGTGTAGGGCGGTTCGATATGCTGACTCTTGTCGCCATTTAATAACATTTGGTGAGCGTCATCGAACAGCGCAATGGTTTTTTCCAGTGACGACTTTGGCATTACCTTGTAGCCGATAAGCAGTGCCTCTTTGGCCATTTTTTGACTGAGCATACGCTGTCGACCAGCGAGGTTGATGGTATCAGCACTGCTGTGCATCACTATGTACATGGACAGTGCCGAGCCAATACTGAGAACGATGATGACAAAAAATGCCAAACTGAACTGGGCGCCAATGGTTCGAAAACCCAAGCTGCGAACGATTCCATTCAATATTGAAGCGAGCTGGTTGCGCATGCAGAATGCTCCTTTAGCTATGGCGATTTGTTTTTTGTCATTGTGTTGGATAACCGGGGGGCGTAATAGCTTACTGCTAGTGAGTATAGTCAAAGTACTTTGGATGACAATGCAAGTCCGCTTCACTTGCAGTACCATGTCGAACCTTTCGATTAACGTGCTTATCCGTGGAGGCTACGTGGAAAATGATTTAATGGGTCAGGCTTTGCAGGTGTTTATCATCGTTTTTTTGACATTCGTGCTGAGCCGTATTACCCGCAAAGCGTGTCATGTGATCGAGGCTAAGCAGTTGTTGCCCGCATCACTGCTGATTCCTTTAGCGGGTTTCTTAAAATGGGCGATTCGTATCACCGGGTTGCTGTTTGTATTGGAAGCGATGGGAATGCCGTTAAAATCGCTATGGACAGGTTTGATATCCGTCTTATTGTTGCTGGCCGTGGCGTTTTTTGCGGTATGGAGTGTATTAAGTAATATTCTTTGTGCGGCTTTGTTACTGGCATTTTCCCGCGCCCGAATTGGCGATATTGTTGAGCTGCGCGACACCAAGCAAGATGAGGTCGGTTTGCGCGGACGCATTATTGATATCAATCTGTTTTATGTGACGTTGCAGGAACTTAAGGCGGAAGAGAGTGTAAGCAGTGAGCCGGCCGTAACCCAGGTGCCTTGCCATCTATTTTTTTATCGCGTAGTGCGCCGCTGGCAAGGCAGTCAAACTCAGCCGTTGGCCAATGCCTTTAGCGAAATCGACAAAACACCTTAGCCGGACTCGCTAAGGTGTTGAATGGCAGAGCATTCCTCCTAAGTGAAACACAACTTAATCGTCAGCGGTTGGACTCTGCTTTTTCATATGTTGCATTAACTTGCTTTTTAACCCTGCCGGAATATCACGAATAATGATGCTGTCGCTCTCAGAGTCATAGACCACTGTATTGCCCAGGCAAGCGGAAGCAAAGCTCATGCTTAATTGTTCGTTTCTACCACTGATGCGAACATAATTGCGCAATTGGGTCTTATCTGGAATCAGTTCGGGTTTGACTTGGGGCTGTAAGTTACTGACATAATCGAAAAAAGGGGGTTTGTCGGCATTGGAGATTTGTTGGGATAGGTCCTTTAACGCCACCGCTTGGCCGGATTTATCCTGCTCGAGACAATAATCCACGACTTGTCTGCGAGTTTCTTTGGCCTCGTCAGATGGCAAATCCTGGGTATAGTGAGTAACCAGTTCTAAAAATTCTGAAGTATCTGCACTGATGTCCACTTTGTTGGCAAAACCCATGGCATTCGCAAAGCCGTCGGACAGCTCTTTCTCACCTCTGCAGCGCAATAAGGATAGATAGTTTTGTTGCTGATTTTCCAGCAGTTCAGGGATTTTAATCTTGGCGGCTAACTTCAAATCTTGGGTGTCGATATAGCGAGAATCCTCCAGATTGAGGTCCCCATCCAGCAACTGGCCGTTACTGTGATCCACCACCATCAGATAAAAAGCGTCGCCGGCTTCGATTTGCTCATGAAAAAATACCACGTGATTATCCAGTACGCATTCCAGTGGATCCAGATGCATCTTGAGCTCTGTCATGATCTTGTTGCACAGAGATTCGAAGGTGATTTTTTCTTGCAGGTACTCGATCAGCAGTGGTTTGACCGGGGCATCGGCGCTGTTGTCTGAGAAACAGCCATAGATTTTGCCGGCTTTGCGGACGAAGGTGTTTTTAAGTTCGCGACACAATTCTTCGGTCCTGCCATTCAGCGGCAGCGTGTTTGGGCGCAGGGTAATGGAGCAAGCCGCACTTGGGTTTACTTTTAGTAAACGGTGGGCAATAACGGATGCGATAGCCATAAGAACGATATTCGTGCCAGGGAAAACGGGCGCCCATGGTACCGTAAAAAAACGTGATCGTCGCCAGTGCGCGCTGGTTTGGTTTTTGTTGTTCCATTCGATCGAACGCGTACAAATTTGGTTACAATGGCTTTTTTCAGTAAGGGTGACACAATGGACCAATATGAAGCAATCGTGCAAACCATCGCCCTGACCGCAGGCGTTGCCTGGGCGAGTGGCATCAATCTTTATGCTGTTTTGTTGGTTTTAGGTCTAGGTGGCATCACCGGTAATATTGATCTGCCCGATCACTTGGAGCTGGTTGCCAATCCCCTGGTGATTGCCGCAGCGGGCGTCATGTATTGTGTCGAATTCTTCGCCGATAAAATACCTGGCGTGGATAACTTCTGGGATACCTTGCACACCTTCATTCGTTTGCCCGCTGGGGCCTTACTTGCGGCGGGTTGTGTCGGTGATATCAATCCAGCCCTAGCTGTAGCGGCGGGCATACTGGGCGGAGGCTTGGCTGCAAGCACTCACGCAACGAAGGCCAGCTCACGGTTATTGATCAACACGTCGCCCGAGCCATTTTCAAATTGGGGGGCATCCATTTCAGAAGATGCCGTTGTGCTTGCCGGTATGTGGGCTGCATTGAATCACCCCGTGCTGTTTTTGGGCTTTTTGGTGCTGTTTATTTTAGCGATGATTTGGCTGTTGCCAAAACTTTGGCGACTGATTTCAAGCTTACTCATCAGGGTTTGTCGCCTAGTGGGGTTAAGCAAAGGTGTCGAAGAGGTTAAGCCTCAACCCGGTTCAACAAAGGTGGAGCCACCAAAACACGCTCTGTCTCACACTGAGCTGGTCAACGCTCTGGAACGCCTGCAGGTTTTAAGAGAGAAAGGCGCGCTCAGTGACGCTGAATTTGAACAGCAGAAACAGGCATTAATTAAACCATTTCAGTCTATTAGCTGAATAGAATGTACCATTGGGTGGAGGTTGAATTCTCCGTATTCGGCTAGACTTTAAGATGATGTAGTGTGACATTCAAGGGTGAATAACCCCAGGTGGATGGATTCTTGTCAATGCCTAAGGTCGGAGTCAGATTTGATCAATAGAAAACCACTGATCGGAGCAGTGTTTTACTTAGTCAGAGTCCTATTGCTGACCCAAATCTTGGCGCCGGTGGCAGTCGCAGAGGCCAATAAGGAGCATATGGCGTTTGCTGGAGTTTTGCCGGACCAAGTGGAGCGCCTGGGCTATATCAACGACATAGCACAGGATCGCTTTGGTTTTATGTGGTTTGGCGGCAGTTTTGGATTGGCCCGCTACGATGGTAATCAATTACGTTTTTACCCCCATATTCAAGGTGACTCAACAACCCCTCCGCACAGTTCGGTCACGCATATCTATGTTGCTGCAGACGGCCAGCTCTGGCTGACGACGGCAGCGGGATTGTCCGTTTACCGAGAAGCATCAGACGATTTTTTTACGTTTTTCGATGCCAATACAGGTTGGCCGAGCAACCCCGTCGAGGCCATCGCACAAGCGGGGGAGGATGGGTTTTGGTTAGGCACACGCCAGGGGCTGGTCTATTTTGATCTGATTCAAAAAACCTATGAATCGATACCCTTCTATCTTCCCGAGACGGATGACCTTGAGAACAGCATTATTTGGGACTTATCCGTGGATGGCGACGGTAGCTTATGGCTGGCGACCGAGAGTGGTGGTCTGATTCACTTTGATCCGAATTCTCGCCAATTCCAACCCTATCCTATCGACCTTCCCGACGTTAGCCGCGGCCTCGATTTTCGTTCGGTATTTGTGGATCGTGACCGGCGTGTTTGGGTTGGCACCTTCACCGGGGAGTTATTTATGCTGCCCAATACACAAGAGCCTCCCATCCATTTCCATCTACCGCAGGGACAGAGCAAAGAAGTGATTTGGAGTATCGCTCAGGACGCTCAAGGTCAAATTTGGGTGGGTGATGGTGGTGGATTAAATTTAGTGGATCTGGAGCAACGTCAACTCATTCGCTATCGACATGAAGCTGATAACGAACGCAGTCTTTCTGGGTTTGCAGTACGAAAAATATACTATGACAGTAACCATGATTTGTGGCTGGGATACTTTCCAGCGGGGGTTGATCGTTGGGACCAATTTGCCTCGATTTTTCAAAATTTTCAGTATCGCCCTGAGACCAACAGTGTTGCGGAAGGCGGCGTTTTGGCCGTATCGGAAGATCGGCAGCAGAATTTATGGATTGGCGCAGGTAAAGGCTTGAGCTACTTCAATCGAAAAAGCCAGAAGTTTAAACAATATCCCCAAGATTTTCCCGGAGCAGAACCGCTTCAAGGTGGAGCGGTGATCAGTTTGCTGCTGGATCGGGAGCAGCAATTGTGGGTCGGCAACTGGTCAAAAGGGTTGGATCGCGTTCACCTCTCTAGCGGCAAAGTAGAACACTTTATAGAAACATCCGCTGATGATTCGACCGTCACAGGCTTCGAGCACTGGAGTCTGATCGAAGACAGCGATGGGGATATCTGGGTGGCTTCAGAAAAAGGGGTGAGCCGTTATTTGAAAGAGCAAAAGCGATTTATGCGCTACCGGCCCCCGGATTTGAGTGCCAGCGGCCAACAAACATTGCGAACTCGCGTCATTGTGCAAGACAGCCGTGGGGATATCTGGGTTGGATCGGATAGCGGTCTATATCGAATCCGTAAAGCCACGGGTGAATACATTAATTTTTTAAAGTCGTTCAAGCAAAATGACGAATTCAAAGGCGATTTAATTCTCGCCATTATGGAGGATCGTCGCGGTGTTCTGTGGGTGGGTACCCACAGTGGAGGGCTTTATCGAGTTAATCGCGATACGGGTGACGTGACAACCGTATTGAGTAAGTACAATAGTTTTGGAGCATCGATAACCTCTATCGTAGAGGATGTGAACAACGCTATTTGGTGCACTACGCTCAATGGGGCTTTTATGATCGAGCCCATCTCTGGTGTGACTCACCCATTGGACGCCCGCCAGGGAATTTTAGACAATCTATTCAATCGCAATGCCTCAAAAAGTTTATCGAATGGCGAATTATTTTTAGGCAGCTCCAAAGGTTTTACCCTGTTTGATCCACGACAATTGCAAATGAATCCTATACCGCCTGCGGTAGTGTTTACGGATTTGAAAGTGCTTAACCAATCGGTCACCATTGCTGACTCCAATTCGCCATTGCAGAAAAGTCTATTATTGACCGACGCTATAACGTTTCAACCGTGGCAAAACATGTTTACGTTTGAGTTCGCTGCATTGAATTATCGACAACCGGAAGGTAATCAATTTGCGTTTAAGCTAGATGGCTTTGATGATCAGTGGCATTCAGTGGGGCATCAGCATTCGGCAACCTACACCAATCTAAATCCCGGTCACTATACATTGCGTGTGCGTGCTGCTAACAGTGATGGTATCTGGTCCATTCAGGATGCGACCATGGATATTACAGTGTTGCCGAAGTGGTGGCGAACATGGTGGGCCTATGGTGTCTATGCATTGGTTTTGATTGCGGTTGTGACCAGCGCCATTTTATTTCTACTAAAATATTTGGAATTGTCCCAAACAAAACGCATCAATTTAAAATTAAGGCGCTTGGACAAAATCAAGGACACGTTTTTAGCCAATACGTCCCACGAGCTGCGCACTCCTCTTAACAGTATGATCGGTCTCGCGGAAGCGGTGTTATCGGGTGCCGATGGCCCAGTGTCAAAAGCCATGAAACAAAAGCTGAATATGATCAGAACCAGCGCCAAGCGTTTAGCCAGTTTGGTCAACGA
>JBNKFP010000031.1:0-17109 GCA_050289365.1 Cellvibrionaceae bacterium
AAATCATTGTCGACACTTACGGCGGTATGGCTCGCCATGGCGGCGGCGCATTTTCTGGAAAAGACCCCTCCAAAGTGGATCGCTCTGCAGCCTATGCAGGCCGCTATGTAGCAAAAAATATCGTCGCTGCGGGCCTCGCTGACCGTTGTGAAATTCAAGTGTCTTACGCGATTGGAGTTGCCGAGCCGACGTCTATTTCTATCAATACCTTTGGCACCGGCCGCGTCAGTGACAGCCGAATCGTCGAACTGGTGCGCAAACATTTTGATCTGCGCCCTCGCGGATTAATTGAAATGTTGGATTTGATGCGCCCCATCTATCGCCAAACCGCATCCTATGGCCACTTCGGCCGCGAATTGCCCAACTTTACCTGGGAAAAAACCGATCGCGCTGACGCCCTGCGTGCAGAAATTTAATTTACCCTTGGCTCCTGACATTTTCGGGGCCCACAAAAAAGAGTACTTAACATGACAAGCTTTACAGATTATAAAGTGGCCGATATCAAATTAGCCGAATACGGTCGCAAAGAAATCAATATTGCCGAAGGAGAAATGCCAGCATTGATGGCGTTGCGCAGCAAGTACAAAGCGGAGCAACCACTGAAAGGTGCGAAGATCATGGGTTGCATCCACATGACCATTCAAACCGCAGTGCTCATTGAAACACTGGTCGAACTGGGCGCTGAAGTGCGCTGGTCCTCCTGTAATATTTTCTCGACCCAAGACCACGCCGCTGCCGCCATTGCTGCCGTGGGCATTCCTGTTTTTGCCTGGAAAGGCGAAACCGAAGAGGAATTTTGGTGGTGTATAGAGCAAACCATTTTATGTGACGGAAAACCATGGGACGCCAATATGATCCTGGACGATGGTGGTGACTTAACGCAAATGGCTCATGAAAAATACCCCGCCATGCTCGACCGCATTCATGGCATTTCTGAAGAAACCACAACAGGCGTTCACCGTTTACTCGAGATGATGGAAGAAGGTAGCTTGAAAGTGCCTTGCATCAACGTCAACGATTCTGTAACCAAATCCAAAAACGACAATAAATATGGCTGCCGCCACAGCTTGAACGATGCCATCAAACGCGGCACCGATCACTTGTTGTCGGGAAAAAAAGCCCTCGTTATTGGCTACGGTGACGTGGGCAAAGGCTCTGCCGCATCACTGCGTCAAGAGGGTATGATCGTTAGAATCAGTGAGATTGATCCCATCTGTGCCATGCAAGCCTGCATGGACGGCTACGAAGTGGTATCGCCCTATAAAAACGGCGTTAACACCGGACAACTCAACGATATCGATCAAGATCTGTTAGGCAAAACCGATTTGGTTGTTACCACGACCGGCAACATCAATGTATGCGACTCCGCCATGTTACAAGCTTTAAAAAGCGGCGCAGTGGTCTGCAATATCGGTCACTTCGACAACGAAATAGACACAGCCTATATGCGTAATAACTGGGAGTGGGAAGAAGTCAAACCCCAGGTTCATAAAATTTACCGCAACCAGGCAGAAAATGACCATTTGCTGCTGTTATCGGAAGGTCGCTTGGTTAACCTGGGCAACGCCACAGGACACCCTTCACGCATTATGGACGGTTCATTTGCCAACCAAGTATTGGCACAAATGTATTTATATGAGCGTAAATTTGCCGATTTAAGCGCTGACGATAAAGCCAAGGGTATTTACGTTAAAGTCCTCCCTAAAAAGCTGGACGAAGAAGTGGCGGCGGAAATGGTAAAAGGCTTTGGCGGCGTTCTAACGCGCTTAACCCCAACACAAGCCAAGTATATCAATGTTGCTGAAGATGGCCCTTACAAGCCAGAAGCCTATAAGTACTAAAATATCGGGAGGGGAGTTTCTCCCCTCCATTACTTAACACAGGAACGACCATGAACGGCGAATCCGCTTTGCGCATCAGTTATGAATTTTTCCCACCAAAAACCCCTCAGGGCCTCGAAAAATTAACCGCGGTTAGAGAAGAACTGAAGCAGTTCAACCCCGATTTTTTCTCAGTCACCTACGGTGCTGGAGGCTCAACACGGGACAATACGAAAAGCCTTGTTAAACACATCAAACAAGAAGGGTTTGCTGTGGCGCCGCATCTCTCTTTTGGCGGTGACAACGAAGACGCCATGCTGCAATTGATTGGCGAGTATCAGGCCGCGGGAATTGATCGCATAGTCGCCCTCCGCGGGGATATGCCCTCTGGTATGGGCGGTGCGTTTCAGATGGTGTACGCCAACGAATTGGTCGCTTTTATTCGCAAACATTTCGGTGAAAGTTTTCACTTGGAGGTGGCAGCCTATCCGGAAATTCACCCGGAATCGTCGAGCTATGATGAAGATATTCGCTATTTGAAAACGAAATTTGACGCCGGCGCCAATTCGGCGATCACCCAGTACTTTTACAATCCTGATGCCTACTTTTATTTTGTTGATCAGTGTCAAAAACGGGGCATTGAACAACCCATTTATCCCGGCATTATGCCCGTTACCAACTTCAAGAATTTGTCACGCTTTAGCGATAATTGCGGTGCCGAAATACCCCGCTGGATGCGCAAGCGCTTGAGTGCCTACGGCGATGATTTAGAAAGCGTTAAGGCCTTTGGTTTGGATTTAGTCAGCGAGCTTTGCGAAACTCTGTTGGACAATGGTGCCCCCGGTTTGCATTTTTACACGATGAATCAAACGGAACCCTGTGCCACCATCATTCGTCAGTTAGGGCTCGTCGAAAATTAAGGACAGACCATGCGGATTCCACGAATTTATTTGGGAGTCGATTTACCGGACAGAGGAACTGTAAACCTGCCCGAATCGAGCAGTCATTATTTGGTCAAGGTACTGCGCATGGACGCCGGCAGGTCACTGTTGGTATTCAATGGCACCGGAGCGGAATACAGTGCGACACTGCAGACAGCGAACAAACGTTGTGCCACCATCCAAATAGAACACAGTGAAACCCAAGATCGTGAATCCCCCTTGCAGACTCACCTCGCCATTGGCATCTCTCGTGGTGAACGTATGGATTGGGTGATTCAAAAGGCTACCGAGCTTGGGGTGAGCGCGATCACGCCTCTTTTTAGCGAGCGCACCGAAGTTAAGCTGAAAGGGGAACGCTTGGAGAAAAAGATGGATCATTGGCGCCAAATCACCATCAGCGCCTGCGAACAGTGCCAGCGCAATCGCCTGCCGGTGTTGAATCCGGCAAGCGAACTAGAGCCCTTTCTCGAGCAAGATACCAGCGATCTTAAGCTTGTCCTACACCACCGCTCAACAAAAGCCATTGCAGACTTTCAAACGCCCCAGTCGGTCAGTTTACTGATTGGGCCAGAAGGTGGACTCAATGATGATGAGATCGCCCTCGCCCAGCATTTTCACTTCCAACCCTTAACTCTGGGACCACGTGTTTTACGCACTGAAACGGCACCGGTTACCGCACTGACTGCGGTGCAGTTGCTTTGGGGCGACCTTGGTAATCGCTAGATTACCCACTGCACTCAGCTCTGAGTCCGCGCCTTAACCATCGCGGTAACAGCTTGCTCAAATCCTTCTCGAGCTCGGCCGAAAGTTTCCCGCTGCTGCGCTCGGTGAAACAAATTCGCCAATGTAGAGTGATGGGTTAAAGGCATTACACCCTGGCTTACGGCAAGACCAACGGCTAAAGAGATATCCGCCAAACTCAAGCGGTTGCCTACACACCACTCTCCCGGTTCATTGGCCAGCTCATGCTCAAACATATCGTACACTGTGGCCAGCTGCTGGCGAGCGGTTTCCATGGCGTCAACATCCTGTTGAGCCTCGGGTTTAAGCCCCTGAAAAAACAGCGATATTGCATTCGCAGTAATGTACAAATCCGCCATTCTGTCCCAATAGCGCACTTTGCGTGCCTCTTCCGCTTTCTCAGGAAGCAACTTGTTGACTTGATAATGATTATCCAACCACTCAACGATATTACTGGATTCACTGATCATTTCATTGGCTGTTTTCAGCACGGGTAACTTTCCCAGTGGGAAAACTTCACGATATTCCGCTCGAACTTGGACATCCGCTAAGTTAACTGGCACAGGGTTAAACGCGAGATTTTTTTCAAAAAATGTCATGCGTACTTTATGGCTATAGGGGGAGATGGGGCTGAAATAGAGGTCCATAATCTTGCTCCGGTTGTGATTGACGACAATATAGCGCCTGACAAAATATACTGACCGGTCAGTCTATGTAAAAATTTTAGCTAGTCAAGTTAAATTGTGCGTAAAATTGCGCCATGAATAAATCCGATACCAAAACCCGCATCCTCGATGCTGCCCAAACCTTGATGCTCAGCGAGGGCTTCCATGGCGTCTCTGTGGATAAATTGATCACCACAGCGGGGATTAGCAAAGGGAGCTTTTTCTACCACTTCCGCTCCAAAGACGATCTTCCCGCGGCCTTGCTCAAGCGCTTTTTTGCCTGCCAAGGTCAACGCTTTCAGGACGCCTTTGCCGAAGCCACGCTAAGCACATCCTTAAGCGCTGAAGAACGCGCTTTGATGGTCGTAGAACGCGTCACCGAGATATTCCATGAACCGCTCGACGGCCAGCCAGGTTGTGTGATGGCGGCATTTTCTTATCAACTGATGCGTGAATTCGGAGAACTTCAAGAAATCAGTCAGCAGGCTTTAGCGGGATGGCGCGCGGCATTTAGCGAACTGTTCTTACCCTGTCTTCAGCAACAAGAACTTGCCGAGGAAATGGCCATGTTATTGATGATGCTATTCCAGGGCAGTAACGTTGTTGCTCGGGTCGAAAATCAACCCGATGCTATTCAGCAAGCGGTAAAACACTTTAAACTCTACTTCCACACGCTTTGTACACAATTAGCCAACCCTAAGGAATAGCCAGTGAGCGAAAATCAACACACTGAAGACTACGTCAATTGGTTCCGCCATTCGTGTCCTTATATCAACGCCCATCGCGGTAAAACATTTGTCTTGATGCTTCCCGGCGACTGTGTCGACGAGCCAGAGTTTTCCAATATCGTCTCCGATATCGTCTTGCTTAGCAGCTTAGGGGTTCGCTTGGTTGTTGTGCACGGGGCAAGAACCCAAATCGATGATCAATTGCTGCAGACAAAGGCGGCACCCTCAGCCTTCCACAAGGGTCTGCGGGTAACCTCGAGAGAAGACATGTATTCGGTGTTACAGGCTGTCGGGGCCACCCGTTTTAAACTGGAGGCCCACTTTTCCAATGGCCTACCCAGCACCCCCATGTATGGTGCTAAAGTTCGCATTCGCAGTGGCAACTTTGTCACAGCTATGCCGCAGGGCATCATTGAAGGCGTTGATTTACAGTACACAGGAAAAGTACGCAATGTCGACCGCAACAGCCTGACCCAAGAATTGGATAGCGGCTCGGTCGTATTGGTTTCGCCCTTGGGTTACTCCCCCACCGGCGAAACCTTTAATTTAAATTTTGCCGATGTCGCAATTCACATCGCCTTGGCGATTGAAGCTGACAAGTTAATCGCTTACAACGATGATGGCCCCATCCGCGATAGCAATGGTGTGGTGTTTCGTGAAATGACTTTGCTCAAATGTGAAAAATTCTTGGTGGAACAACCCGCCGAAAGTCGCAGTAACACTTACTTTTCTCTGCGCGCCTGCCACAAGGCTTGCGATGGTGGCGTACCTCGAGCCCATGTAATTTCGTCAAAAGAAGATGGCAGCCTACTGCGAGAACTGTTCACCCGTGACGGCGCCGGCACCATGGTCTATCGCGACAGCTATGAAACCATCCGCCGCGCCAGAATTGATGATGTTCAAGGGCTGATAAAGCTCATTGAACCCCTAGAAAGCGATGGTATTTTAGTGAAGCGCTCACGAGAATTACTGGAGCGGGAAATCAATTGCTTTACGGTAATGGAGAAAGATGGCTTGGTGATTGGCTGCGCTTCGCTCTACCCCTTTTCTGAGCCCACCTCAGGAGAATTGGCATGCATGGCGATTCACAAGGACTACCGCCGTGATGGGCGGGCCAAAAAACTGCTGACCCACATCGAACGTCAGGCACTGAAACTGGGTATCGACAAGCTGTATGTGCTGACGACTCAAACGGCACACTGGTTCTTGGAGCAAGGCTTTGTTGAAACTCTGGTCGATCTGCTGCCGGTCGAACGCAAAGCACTCTACAACTATCAGCGCAAGTCAAAAGTGTTCTTTAAAAAACTCCATCAACTGCCTTAACCCCCCTGCCAGGCGGGCTTCCAGCCCGCTTAGATTCGCCGTCCTCTCAGATAGCGTCTAAACTCAAACTTATTGGTTCTATAACGGCTTTGAGCCAATCGCTCATTTTGAGTGTTTGCGAGTAGGCAGTTACAGCGCCATGAGTGTGGCTCTGTAATTCCCCAAGCAATGATACCAAGCCAAGTTTCTGTACATTCGCCGGCCCTAGCTTAGACACTTGGGAAGTCCCAGCGATACGCAATTTACTTTAAATGCAGGTGAGCGATGGAGCTGTCCAGCAACGAGATGCGCCAAATCGACATCATTAAAATCTACAGCACCAAAAGGTGCTTAGTCATTGATGATTTCCCCGAAATACGCGGGTCTTTAATGCGAACGCTACGTAATTTTGGCGCAGAATCGGTGGATACCGCTGCGGATGGTACCGAGGCGGTTAAATTGTGCAGCCAAAACAAATACGACATCGTCATGTGCGACTACAACCTTGGCGTTGGCAAGGATGGGCAACAAGTCCTCGAGGAAGTCCGCTTTTTACGCGTACTATTAATGACCAGTCTGTTTGTTTTGCTTACCGGGGAGTCTTCCCGGGAAATGGTGTTGGGCGCCCTCGAATGCCAGCCAGACGACTACATCACCAAACCCTACACTGAAGCGTCTCTGCGCACCCGACTAAACCGCGCTATTGTGCGCCACGAAGCACTTTTACACATTAAAAAGGCGATCTCCGATGGCGACTATAAGACCGCTCTTGAGGGTTGTAATGAAATGATTCAGGCGGGTAGCCGCTACTCTACTGACTGCATCAAAATGAAAGGCCAGTTGTTGTTTTTACTGAAACAGCTCAAAGAAGCCCGAGCCCTTTACGAAAGTATTTTGGATAAAAAACCTTTGGTCTGGGCCAAACTCGGTATGGGTAAAACCCTATTGGAAATGGGCGAACTGGATACGGCCGAAGATATATTAGAGGAAGTCCTGCGTGAAGATTCGCGCTATATCGAAGCCCACGATTTACTTTCCGAAGTGTTTGTAGCGAAAAACGACATGCTGAGCGCCCAAAAAAGCGTCGAGAAAGCGTCACAAGTATCGCCCAAATCCGTACATCGTCATCGGAAGTTGGCTGAACTTGCCGACATCAACGGCGACGACGACTTGGCCATGAAGTCCCATCACAATGCCATTAAGTGGGGCATGAATTCCTGCTATGAATCCGCCCAGGATTATTTTAATTACGCGCGGAAAGCGTCCGATATCATTCGCGCTGGCAATAGCAGCAATGAAGGCAAACAGCTTGTAAAACAGGCAGTGAACTATTTGGATCGCGCACGCAAACGCTACGGGAATTCACCAGAGGTGGAAGCGCAAACCCATATGGTAGAAGCCCAGCTCTTCCACAGCCAAGGCGAGACCGAAAAAGCGCAAACGTCCACCACCAAAGCTAAACGTTTGTACAATAATTTGCGTAGCCCGTCGGTGGACGCCAGTTTGGAATTTGCACGTACGCTGCACACCATGAACGAAGAGGACCAAGCTCGCGCGATTTTAACGTCACTGGCCGCCAATCACCCAAACGACAAAAAACTGCTGCGAATCATTGACGGCATCACCAGCGAACCGATTTCCGACGACGGCAAAGTGGTCGCCACGCAACTGACTAAAAGTGGCATTACTTCTTACGAGAAAAAGGATTTTGAGACGGCCATCGACGTATTTAACAAAGCCATTAACTCTTATCCCAAACATATAGGACTCAATCTCAACCTTATCCAAGCCGTGCTGGCCGCCACCGAAATCACGGGTGCCAGTTCGGAATACGAAAAAATGTGTCGTCGGAGCGTGCGTGCCATCGGCCGTATCGCCACGGATCACAAACAATTCAAACGCTTTGCTTTTCTCCAAAAACAAATGAGCAAACATTACCCAGATGTGTTGCGGGTGATCTAGTCACCTAAGCCTCTCACATCCATATCCCAACCAGAGGCTGAAGATCAGCGCGCTTTTTGCTATGCTGCGCGGTCAGATCTACCGTCGCAGTTGGGTTCGGTGAAACCTTCAACTGCCCCTTTTGCTGAACAACAGCAGACCAAGTTTGAGGTTAGCCATGCCACAGTACCGCTCCAAAACCACTACATCTGGCCGCAATATGGCCGGAGCTCGCGCACTTTGGCGAGCAACCGGCATGAAGGATGAGGATTTCCAAAAACCCATCATCGCCGTGGTCAATTCCTTCACCCAATTTGTGCCAGGCCATGTGCACCTAAAAGACATTGGTCAACTCGTGGCAAGAGAAATCGAAAAAGCCGGTGGCGTTGCCAAAGAATTCAATACCATCGCAGTCGACGATGGTATTGCCATGGGCCACGACGGCATGCTTTACAGCCTACCCAGCCGCGATATCATCGCAGACTCGGTCGAGTATATGGTCAATGCACACTGCGCTGACGCCATGGTCTGCATTTCCAATTGTGACAAAATCACTCCAGGCATGCTGATGGCCGCAATGCGCCTCAATGTTCCCGTAATCTTTGTCTCCGGCGGCCCAATGGAGGCAGGCAAAACCAAATTATCCGAACACGGCTTGGACCTCGTCGACGCCATGGTCATCGCCGCAGACAGCAGCGCCTCCGACGAAAAAGTCGCGGAGTACGAGCGCAGCGCGTGCCCCACCTGCGGATCCTGTTCGGGAATGTTTACCGCAAACTCAATGAATTGCCTGACTGAGGCCCTGGGTTTGAGCTTGCCTGGCAACGGCACAGTCGTCGCCACTCACACAGATCGACGACGATTGTTTGAAGAGGCCGGTGAACGCATTGTGGGTTTGGCCAAACGCTATTACGAACACGACGACAACACCGTGTTACCCCGCAGTATCGCCAGTATGCAGGCTTTTGAAAATGCCATTTCGCTGGATATCGCCATGGGTGGCAGCACCAATACCATCCTGCACTTGCTGGCCATTGCCCGCGAGGCAGAGGTGGATTTTGACCTAAAACACATTGACCAACTCAGTCGCAAGGTGCCACAACTGTGCAAAGTCGCTCCCAATACCCCAAAATATCATATTGAAGATGTCCATCGCGCTGGTGGCATTATGGCCATTTTGGGTGAGTTGGATCGCGCGGGTTTGCTCCATAATCAATGCCCCACAGTGCATTCGGAAAGCTTCAGCCAAGCCCTGGAGACCTGGGATATTTTGCGCTCGGCCACTGATGAGGTTAAACAGTTTTACAAAGCGGGGCCGGCAGGCATTCCAACCCAAGAAGCCTTCAGTCAAAGCACCCGTTGGCCCAGTCTGGATGCCGATCGGGAGCACGGCTGCATCCGTTCAGCAGAGCATGCTTTTTCTGCTGAGGGCGGTTTAGCGGTCCTTTATGGCAATATTGCTGAACAGGGCTGTGTAGTCAAAACGGCTGGCGTCGATGATTCCATTTTGGTTTTTGAGGGCAGCGCCCATATTACGGAATCCCAAGATCAAGCCGTTCAGCACATTCTGGATGATTTGGTTAAAGAGGGAGATGTGGTTATTGTGCGCTATGAAGGCCCCAAAGGCGGACCCGGTATGCAGGAAATGCTGTACCCCACTTCGTATTTAAAATCGAAGGGACTGGGCAAAGCCTGTGCCCTGCTGACCGACGGCCGTTTTTCTGGCGGGACATCCGGCTTGTCCATTGGTCATGTAAGCCCAGAAGCGGCTTCAGGCGGAGCTATCGGCTTAGTTCGCAACGGCGATAAGATCCGCATCGACATACCGGCGCGTACCATATCGGTACTGATTAGCGACGAGGAGCTGCAGCAACGCCGAATTGAACAGGACAAACAAGGCTGGAAACCCGCCGAAGCCCGCCCTAGAAAAGTTAGCGCCGCACTCAAAGCCTATGCTTTATTGGCCACCAGCGCAGACCAAGGCGCGGTCAGAGATTTGCAAAAACTGGATGAGTTGAGTCGGTAGTTTAAACCTGAATCCGTGACTTAGAGGCGGATTCAGATTAAAGCTATATACGCAAAAACGCCCTCAAATGAGGGCGTCTTAATGGCTAGGTTAAATTGCTGAATTATCAGCCCTCTAAATTGGCCTTTTTCAGTTGCGCTTCGCGCTCTTTCTCACGCTTGACGTACTTAAGCAAATCGCCAGCCGTTTTTTCGTATTTCTCTTCTTTTATTGCCTTTTTAAACGACTCGATTGATTTATCGTACTTTTTGAGATTCATATAAGATAAACCAATAAACAAATGCACTTCCGCTTCGCTTTTCAGGCCTTTTTTCTGCAAAGCTTCCTTTCCTGCTTCAATCGCTTTGTCGAATTTTTCCGCGTCATAATATATAGCGGAAAGCCGACCGTACAATTTACCATCGCCACTTTTCTTGGCAGCTTCTTCGACTATGGGAAGTGCTTTTTCGGTTTCCTGTGATTGGAATAGAGACATCCCCCAAGATTCCAAGTTCTTGGAATTGCGTTCAACCGTTTTATTTTCAATTCCTTTTTTCAATACGCGTGCAGCCAGATAGGGTGCTTCAGCGTCCAAAAACAAATAACTTAAGTTTTTGTACTGTGATTCCTTATCGAACAAACCGGCAACATTCAAGGCGTCCATTAATGCTCGCTGCTTGGTCGGTTTGCCATTCATTCCATAGAGCTGCGCCAGTTGATTGAGAACTCGGTCGTTGGGAAAATTGACAGCCAATATCTCTGCCATTTTTTCGGCATTATTATAATCTTCTTTATCGATATAAATTGCCATTTTCAATCGGTACCAAGACTCTTCGCCCAGTTGTCCCTTAGCGGTGCGCAGGTCGATTGACTTCTGCACCAGCTTCACAGCTTCATCTTTATTACCCATCAGATAATAAGTTTGACCACGCAGATAGAAGTAAGAATCCGATATGGTCGAAGGGCAGAGGCTTTCCCACTTGTCGAACCACTTGATTGCGTCTTGATATTTCTCTTCGTTGTTATACAACTGCGCAATTTGATAGGTTAGACCTGTCTCTTGCGAGATATGAATATCAGGCCGCTGATCAATGACTTTTTTGAAGTACTCAATCGCTTTTGGAATATCATCAAAGTTGTATTGAATAATCGCCGCGCGCTGATATACCTGAGCCAACTCGGTTTTTGAACAGTCGTCACAGCGATCAATGATTTTCTTCAGATCCTTCCAACCCTGTTTATAATTCGGCTGAGTTACCGGCTTACCAGTCTTCTCGTCCACGGGAGGATTAATCAAGTCGTCAATCGGCGTCATTCGCTTGATGAATTTCTGCGATACGGTTTTCAACTTGCGTTTTTCGGGTTCTTTTTTACATCCCGGCAATTTGATTGCAGGCTCCGCGTCGGCCGCAGCCGCCACTTCATTACCTGCCATATGCACACCAGCCAAGTCAAAAGACGGCACAGAAAACATGGTTAAAGTACAGACGAAGCTGGCGCTGATCAGCTGCTTTATTGACAGTTTCATAGCTACCCCTTAATTGTCTTTAGCCATTTGGTAAATATACTTATACCCTTGATTGGGTACATCCACCGCTTTACCATCAACCACCTTCGGCTTGAATTTCAACTTCCCTGCAGCCTTGATTGACGATCGCTCGAATATCCGGTCAGGACAATCACCGACGACAATATCCGAAGTCCTACCCTGTGCTGTGACAGTGAAACGCACTTCACAGTAGCCTTCCGTACCTCTTTGGGCCGCCCGGCGAGGGTATTCTGGAGTCGGAATCGCCAACGGGATCATATCGCCATCCATCGCGCTCAGGCCACCGATTTGCGGCCCTTCGGTTTTGGGAGCACTCACTGAAATGGTTTCATTGGTCATATCAGGTGTATCAAACTCAGGTTCGGGAATATCCGGTGGCGGCTCTTCCGCTTCCTCGGGCTTCTCTGGCTTACTGGTGTCAAATTCAGTCGTTATTTTGCGATCCGGCATAACGATTTCTGGCACCTTGTAGGTTTTGCCCTCGGGCGGTTTACCCAAATTGGTTTGAATCAAAATGTGCATAAGGAGCAGCAGCCCCAATGTCACAAATAGCGACAAAATTCCTGCAGTAAAAAATCTAGCCAAACTCATTGATTGATTACTCCTTAGTAGCCGCGATGGAAACGTCAACAATACCCAGCTCACGAGCAGCCTGGGCCACGTCGTTTAAGATTTTAATACTGGATTTCGAATCGGCTTGAATGATCAACGGACTCTTGGGGTTCTCAGCCAAAAGCAGTTCGATTTGATTTTTAACAAACTGAGGATCAATTTCATTTTTATCGATCCAAACTTTGTCTTCGGCGTCAATGGCCACCAACATCTTGGCATTTTTAATTTCTGACGTAGTGGCGTCAGGTCTCTCAACCTCGACACCAGGCTCTTTAATGAAAGTGGCCGTGACGATAAAGAAAATCAACATGATAAATACCACGTCGAGCATGGGCGTTAAGTCAATGGCCCCTACATCATCTTCAGCGGACTTGTTCCTGCTGCTCATGGTTACTCTCTTTAATACCAGCTGACCCGCTAGCGGATCAGCTATGGTTAGTAGGTTGAATTAGTGATCCATTGTCAGATGATCTTCCAGGAGTTGCTCTTCTCGCTGAGCGATCTGGCCAATAACCGTGCTGCCAAATACTCCGGAAATAGCGGCAACCATACCAGCCATAGTAGGAATGGTTGCTTGCTTAACACCACCGGCCATGGATTTTGCATCCGCACCGCCAGTGGTCGCCAACACCTGGAACACTTCGATCATACCGGACACGGTCCCGAGCAATCCAAATAATGGACACAAAGCGACCATAGTTCCAACAAGATCCAGATTCACACGGATCTTCTCTGACACCTGAGAAATCATCGCGGTACGAATGGCGTGGGCATTCCAGGATTTTCGCTCACTGCGAGAATCCCAGGTTTCAACCGTATTTTTGACGACTTTGCCGAGAGTGCTTTTGTAATACCAAAGGCGCTCAAAGATTAACGTCCACATTACGAACGTCACACCAGCAATAACCAGCAATACAGGCCCACCAGAATCCACAAACGCAACAACGGACTCCCATGCTTCTGTCAAATTTAGCAAGGCTATGCCCCCCTATTATTTGCGTTCCGCTTTATCAGCGATGATTCCGGCGCTTTGCTCATCCAGCACGTGAACAATGTGCTTAGCTTTGCCACTCAAGATGGTGTGGGCAAATACCGTGGGGATCGCAACGATCAGACCGCAAACTGTTGTAACCAAGGCAGCAGAAATACCGCCCGCCATCAGTTTAGGGTCACCTGCACCAAAGTCTGTGATGGCCTGGAAGGTTTGGATCATACCAACAACCGTACCGAGCAGCCCCATCAAAGGTGCAACCATGGAAACAATTTTGATCATATTGAGACCGCTCTCAATCGAGGGGCGCTCTTTCAAAACCGCCTCTTCCAACTTCAATTCGAGAGATTCGCCATCAATACCGGCGTTGTCTTCTGCGACTTTTAATACACGACCCAGTGGGTTGTTGGTATTAGCGCGTTTACTGCGCAATTGCTTACTCACTTTGCCACTGATCGCGGTTAAGGCTAAGAAACGCCAAATGATCAACAGCAAACCTAAACCACCCAAGCCAATGATAATGATGGCGCCCACTATGCCACCCTGATTAAAGCGTTCTTCTAAATCGGGACGCTCAACCATAATCTGCATGATTTGACCACCCAATGGCAAAGTGGGGTCAACACCAACCTGGGTAAAACCACTGGTTGCTGATTCTAAAGCGCTGGGATCTGGCAAACCGGCAGGCTGTGCCTTAGGTGCAAATAATTGGCCTTTTTCGAAAAACAGGTATTCACCATTGGATACCACGCCGTAGTTGCCTAAGCGAGTCACTTTGCGATCGGTTTTAGCACCGTCAGCAGTCACCGGGGCGGTGAAGGTGACAACCTTACCGGCTTCAACAGTCTCCCGCTGAATTTCAAAAATCAGACGCTCAATTTCTTCAATGCTTGGCAGACTGGTTTCACTGTCCATCTTGCGAGAAAGTTCGGCGGCGAATTCGTCGCGGCCTGGGAACTGTAAACTGACCAATGAATTCTTCATGTGGCCTTGCAAATCGCCGGCAGCGGTCTTCAAATGACCAAACAATTCTTTCAAAGAACCCATGCGCTCATCACGCTGCGCACGCAGTGCTTTGATTTTCAAATCCTGCTCTTCGTACGTTGCTTCCAATTTAGCAGAGCGCGCCTCTTCTTTGGCTTTCATGGCTTCCGCTTCAGCCAACAATTTTGCGCGATTGTTTTTCTCGCTCAAAAATTTTGCTTCACGCTGAGCATGCTCTTTACTTTCAACAACTTTGGACGCTTTCATTTTCTGCAAAAGGTCATCCAGGGAAGTTGCTTTTTCAGCCGCCAGCGCAGAGCCTGTAAAAGCGACCATGCCCGCCGCAGCCAAGGCGATAAAACTCTTCTTAGCTAAAAATCTCATTTGGCAGCCTCCGGAGCAGAAATTGGCAAGAACATAATGTCATTCTGGGCTTTCTTCTGAGCCATGCGAATACCGTTGCGTACCGCTTTTTTGTAGTCACCATCCAGCTCAACCCACTGCTTGGCTTTGCGATCCCAAGCACCCGTGCGAGAACCATCTGCGGTTTGGTACATCAACGCGATGCGACCAACAGCGAGGATATCGGCACTGACTTCTTGGCCACCGACATTAATCGTATCTGGATACGTATCGATCTTCTTCGCGTACTCCGATTCGATGCTATAGATTTCCAGCACTTGACGGAATTTCTCAGCGATCGTCACATCCGCATCGGTGAGGATACCGCGCAAGGTGGCAACGCGCTCAAGACGGTCTTCACGGCGGTAGGGCGAATCCAACTGAATATACTGTTCAATGGCATCGAGCATCTCAATAATCAATGGCTGAATTTGACGCTGAATAACCGTGATCTGACCAACCGAATCTTCCAACTGGGTCATAATCCCCAATTGGCTTTCCAGTTGTTTTTCCAACTGACTGTTGTACACGCGCAAACCTTCGATGGTTTTGCTGACCTGCTTGTACTTGGAGATAAGCGATGCGGTCTCATCTTGTAATTTATTGATCCGCACTTGCGACTTTTTAGCTTGATCGACTTTTGCTTGGCCGACAGCCAGAACCGCGTCCAATGATTGGTCTGCATGAGACGTGTAGCTAAACACTGTCCCCGCAGTAAGCGCTGTGGCAAGTGCCAAAGCTTTCATTCGCTGCTTCTTCATATTCCCCCCAACTCGGGTGCTAGCATTAAAAACAATTTCAGCCTGAACCACTGCCACTGAGGAGCGGTCAAGAAATCAACTTTTTGAAGATTGGTCAAAACTCAGAGTTGCGCATTGTAGTAGCAGCGCTCTCGAACATTCAAATCTTTATCAATTAACAAATATATCTCTCATGCCACCCATAACTTTTAGTAACATCCAGACCAATATCCCCACCTATTCGGTAACACTTTGGTAACATGTGTATATTATTCACACAGCGCGAAACACACGTCAGTGACAATAACTTAAATATGCTCCCACATCTATACGGAGTTTTGTTGGCACACAACAAACGAGTATGCATAGGGGTTTCTGTCATCCGCTGAGTGGTCTTCTCGACTCACCTGCTTCCAGTCACCCCAATCGAATTCAGGAAAGTAAGCATCACCCTCCACATTGCTATGGACTAGAGTTATCCAAAGCTTAGAAGCCAAAGGTAGACACTGGCGGTACAGGTTCTCCCCACCGATCACCATCAACTGCGGTCGATCCTCCGAGCTGCGCACCAACCCCATAGCCTGGTCGAGATCAAACGCCACATCCACGCCGGTTTGCTGCCAATTGGCTTGACGAGTCAACACGATATTTTGGCGGCCGGGCAGAGGGCGACCTATGGACTCATAGGTTTTGCGCCCCATGAGTATGGGGTGTCCCCAGGTCACACGCCTGAAGTAGGCCAGATCTTCTGGCAGCCGCCATGGCAATTGGTTGTCACGACCAATAACACGGTTTTGTGCCATAGCAACCACAAGATTTAATTCCACTGGCAAAGCTTGATTTTTGCTAGACATAGGAGACATTTCCAAAGGGACAGCAGATGCTTAAACCGCAATAGGCGCAGAGATAGCCGGATGAGATTGATAATCAACCAGCTCAAAATCCTCAAATTTAAAATCAAAAAGCCCGGCTACTTGAGTATTGAGGCGCATAGTCGGTAAAGGTAAAGGCTGCCTCTGCAACTGGGTCTCTACTTGTTCGGCGTGATTGAGGTAGAGGTGGGCATCACCAAAGGTATGAACGAAATCACCGGGTTGCAGACCAGCCACCTGAGCCATCATCATGGTCAGTAAGGCATAGGAGGCAATATTAAACGGCACGCCCAAAAACACGTCCGCACTGCGCTGATAAAGCTGACAGGAAAGCTTGCCATCCAGCACATAAAACTGAAACATGGTGTGGCATGGGGGCAATGCCATTTTGCCTTGTGCGGCATTCTGATGGGGCGCTAGGCCTTCATCGGGTAAAAACTCAGGATTCCAGGCTGACACCACGAGCCTACGTGAGTGAGGCTTAGTGCGAATCAAATGTAAAACTTCGCTGATTTGATCGATCACGCCACCATCGGAAGTGGGCCACGAGCGCCACTGGGCACCGTAAACTGGCCCCAAGGCCCCATCCTCGGTTGCCCACTCATTCCAAATACGCACACCATTTTCTTGTAAATAACCTATGTTAGTGCTGCCCTGCAAAAACCACAGCAACTCATGAATGATCGAGCGTAAATGACATTTTTTTGTGGTAACCAACGGAAACCCTTTGGCCAGATCAAAGCGCATCTGATAACCAAATACGCTTTTAGTGCCCACCCCAGTGCGGTCCATTTTGGTTACACCGTGGTCACGCAC
>JBNKFP010000032.1:0-16924 GCA_050289365.1 Cellvibrionaceae bacterium
AAATGTTTATCGCCTTCCCGCTGACGGGCGATACGATCGGGATAGGCGAGGGCGATGAGGAGACCAGCGGGAGAGTGGATTGTTGCGGTCGATGTCGGTTCTGATCGATTCAGTGCCCGTAATTGCCGCGCAAACTCTTTGCTCTGCTGTTGCACTTTTTGCAGCCATGGATTTACAGTGCGCTGCTGTTGGCATAGTTCAAGCCAATCCTCGATGTTGTTGCCCATTGCTGACGGCCGTCCAGGTTCCGTTAGGCACGCGGCGAGCAGGCAGGCTTCGTCGGCCAAATTGAGTTCCGCCCCACGCAACATCATGTGGCTGAGACGGGGGTGTGCACTGAAGGCGCTCATGGCTCGCCCGTGGCTAGACAAGTGGGTGCTGCTGTCGAATGCACCCAATAGTTGTAGTAGTGCAATTGCGCTCTCATAGGCGTTAGCTGGGGGCGGCGTTAGCCAAGTGAGCTCGTCCGGCGAATTCACTCCGTACTGCCACATCTGTAACACCAATGGGCTCAGGTCGGCTTGCTGTATCTCGGCTTCGCTGAAGTCATGAAGTGTGGTCGATGGCGAAATCATTCGATAGCAGTAACCTGCACTGAGGCGTCCAGCGCGGCCGCTGCGTTGATTGGCGGATGCGCGGCTAATGCGCTTGGTGGTGAGTCGAGTTAAACCGGTTTTGCGATCAAAAACAGGGCTGCGCTGGTAGCAAGAATCCACTACCACGGAAATCCCCTCAATTGTAAGGCTGGTTTCCGCAATATCCGTGGCCAATACAATCTTACGTTGTGCAGCGCCGGATTGGTCAAGCGGGCCGATTGCCTGCATTTGTTGCTGCAGCGGTAAGGCGCCGTAGAGGGGGAGAACAGCGGTATTGGAAGGGAGAGCCGACTGCAGAAATTGAAGGCATTGCAAAATTTCTTTTTGACCTGGTAAAAAAACCAAAATATTCCCCGGATGCCGTCGATGAGCAAAGAGTACCGTTTCGCAGACTTTGCCAACCGTATCGCGTCGTTGACATTCCCCCTGATAAAAAACCTCAACGGGGTAGGCTTTGCCCTGGCTGCGAATCACTTGTGCCCGGTCGACAAACTGCGCGGTAGCATCGCTATCCAGGGTGGCGGACATCACCATCAGCTTCAACGGGGCGTCGGCTTCGCGAAACAATTGGCGACTGTTGAGACATAGGCTCAAAGCAAAATCCGAGTCCAAATTGCGCTCGTGAAACTCATCAAAAATAACCAAACAATAGTCTGCCAATGATGGATCTTGCTGCAACATGCGCAGCAACACACCGCTGGTAACAACTTCAATGAGTGTTTTATTGGATACCTTGGTGTCTTGGCGAATTCGATATCCTACACAATCACCGATTTTTTCCCCGAGTAGTTCGGCCATTCGTTGGGCCACAGCGCGGGCGGCCATACGCCGGGGTTCAAGCAATAATATTTTGCCTTTGCGCCAAGGTGAATCGAGGAGTTTTAATGGCACAACCGTGGTTTTTCCGGCGCCAGGAGGCGCTTCTAGGACCAATTCATCGCGTTCATTCAACGCTTGCTGAATATCCTCAACCACTTCATAAATGGGCAGCGTCATAGGTGTTGGGTCTTAGCGTAGGAGATAAATGCGAGCTGTTTCGAATCTGGTGACCAAGAGGGGACATTGAAACTGCCTTGACCACCGTAAAAGATTTCGGTCAGAGGTACAACCTCGCCACTGTCTAATGACATTTTCATCAGTTGTACATCGCGACCAAACGGATGAGCCTGCCCCTGATCTTCCAAGTAACGCAAAAACACCACATGTTTGCCATCGGGCGAAGGATGTGGGAACCAGTCTGAATGTTTTGAAAAAACACACTGTATGTCGTTTTGGCCGTCGCTGTCCATTCGCCAGATCTGCATACGTTGATCTCGAAAGCGATTGAAATAAATGTACTTACCATCGTGACTGTAATCTGGACCATCGTCTAATCCGGGACCGAAGGTCAGCTGCCTTTCTTCGCCGCCATCGACCGGGATGGAATAAATTTTAAAGTCATCGGCATGTCGACCGGCCACAAATGCCAAGGTGCCACCATCCGGAGACCAGCCATGCCAATAGGATGGCCATTGATGAGTAATTTTGCGCGGTACGCCCCCGGCGATGGGGACAAGGTAAATAACAGAACCGCCTTCGCTGTCTGCATCGTGGTGGCTGATGACGATGCTGGATCCATCTGGTGAAATACCATGGTCATTGTTGCAACGGTTGGCAAATCCCGTATTGAAAGGCTCTTGAACTCCTGAGTCCAAATGGATTTTCTGTAGCCGCCCCTCATGGTTGACAATCAAATATTGGCCGTCGCGACTCCAATTAGGCGCTTCGTAGATACCGCCTAATTGGCAAACGATTTGGCGTTGTCCACTTTCTCTGTCGATAATTTCAAGGGTGCTTAAAATGGAATCTGTCATTTAGATGATGGTCACTATTGAGATTAATTCGTGAATGAAATATGTCATTGTGCTATGCGTCATAACAAATTTAAAACCCCGGCATCACAGATTTTTCGACATGAAAGACAAGGTGTTATGACCAATACGGAAAAAAAAAGGAGTATCTGAATCCGCTAAACTCTTGGCGACGCAAGTTTAACGAATTTGCAGGTAAATGGGGGAGTGGGTGATTTATTCTAATTTTTGTGCGGCGAGCACCAGAAACATAAAGTTGGTCGCACCACCGCCAACAACGTATTCGGTTTGTTGCCAAAAATAAGGCCACTCTTTTAATTCTGGAAGATCGGGCCTGATCAGGGCTGTGCCAGAAATAACACCTCCGGGAATGTAAGACCAATCAGCGCGATTGATGCCATAGGCCACAAGGGCAGATTCCGTGCCTACACCCGAAGCGAAGGAACTGCGATTTTCCCCAGGGTGAACCCCCAGGATAAAATTCAACGCACTTAAATAAATGTCTGGCGTCGCAAATTCCGGCCAGCCTTTGTGATAGAAATATTGGCGTACGCCGAATTCCTGGATCGTCCAACCTGCGCCCCAAATAGAAGGTTTATAGGGAACACCATAGGGCGTTTCCTGCGCTTGTTGGCGAATCTGACTCTGCAATGTCGCCACCGCATTGTTCAGTTCATCGTTGAACTTTGGATCTTTAAACTCCGAGCGAATGCGGGCCAGGTGCCAGCCGGTTTCGCCAATGTGTTCTAATAAACTGGTTTTCATCGCCACCAGGGTTTCCAGGTACTGGTGGTTTAACGTGGATTTATAAAGCTCGACTAAAACGAAAGCCTTGGCACTGGACATGTTCGCCTTGGAAAAGTTGGCGCTATACAGCTCTTCTGCAGCTTGTTGGGCCAGTTTTGCCATTTTGGCATTGTGGGTTTTGATGACACGAGCGGCTGCGCTCAGTGCCGCCGCGGTATTGAGTGCCCGGTCGGGGTTGTCTTCGGTGAATACCCAGCGGTCGTCAGGATTGCCGCTAAATCCATCCTCAGTCTGATCGGGTTCCAAATCCGCCTTGTAAGCCAAACCATCCGTTTGTGCCGATGCATCACCCAGCAATACGTATTGTTTGGTCGTTGGCGAAATGATGCCACGATACAGGCGCCCCATTGCGGTATAGCCACCAAGAACACTGATCAAACCGTGTTCTATTTGCTGTAGGGCATCGGAAACCCCATCTGGTTGATGAATTTGTACCAGCCGTTTGCTTTGGTCGATGGTGGTGGAGTCCATGTTCAGCTGAAACTCTTCCACCATTGCCGCCAGCAGCCATAGGGTATTGGCCTGCGACTCCACGCGTAAATCGTAATCACCTGCGTCGTGCCAGCCACCGTGGTTGAGCAGTGGAACCCTAGCTCCAGAATCAAATGTCGTTAAGTTAATCGGTCCTGATGAGTAGCCGTCAAGATGATAGTTGTTTGCTGGGGACATTAAAGCGTCATCGTTATGGCAGAGGTCATGCCAAACTCGATATTTTTGCTCAACCCGCATATGGCACATCTGCACCGGCAGAAAATACTCTAAGGTGGGCTGCCAAACACCACGGGCAAAGACATTGTCGTCAATTTTAAAGGTGGTGCTGAATAACCCGCGGTATTCGGCTACATAGATTCCCGGCTTATCCAGATAGGAAAAATCCAGCGTGGCGTATTGGTATCGAAGAAATTTACCCCAGGGTTTAGGCGAGCCCTTGAATACAGGCTTTTTCCCTTCGGGTGTGATTTCAAAAATGGTAAGTGGTGAATTCGTTGTATCGCGAGCGTCTTGTTCAACAACAATTTTTTTCGGGTGCTTGGGTCGGTAGCCCACCTGGGAAACCTGAATGACGGGGGGATAGCGCCAATCAGGGTCAGCGTTGGGGGTGACCGTCCAGCGAATGGCGTTACTTGTTGCACCTTTGGGAATCAAACTGCGGACGATAAACCAACCATTGTTGTGGTTGGCTCGACCGTCGATAAGGGATAAGTGGCCGGTGTGACTTTTGATGGTCATCCTTTTTTGTGGTGATTCGGCGGCCACCGTTAACACGGGTCCCGTGCCAAAAGGGAAGGCGATGTATTCATCCTGATCTTTGGTCATAGGACCATTTGGCTGTCGTGGAAACACGCCAAACTGATCGCCAATACGATAACTTAGGCCGAAATATTCCGATGGCAGGAGTTCAAAATTAAAGCCTACTCGCCCAACCCATTTGCTGGGCAGAGGTTTGTCTAAATCTACGCTGATGGTGAAGCTGCTGCCGCCGGCAGGTTCGACATTGACTTTGTAGGAAAAACGCAAATCGGGATAGTCAATAGGGTTAAAACCTTTACGGTTTTTGGTGGGGTCTGGATAGGTCAATATCTGAGTTATCCGCTGGGTATCGGCATCCACTTTGTGCACATTGCTGCGCGGCACTGGTGACCATTGGCCCGGTGAAGGTTCCAAACGCAGATCACCATTTGCAGCGACGCGGCGACCGTGTTGAATCACCGTCACACCGGATTGATGGCCATCGGGGTAGATATCGGCAAATACCGTGACATCTAGGCCGGGCATGCTGAAATATTCTTGTTCGTTGAGTTGAAGCTGCGGCGATTTTGCGTAGACCGAGCCAATTGAAATAGCCAGCAGGACCGTGGCGAGTATAAATCTCATGCATTCTCTCTCTGGGTCTTCAATTCGGTGTGGTGCCTGTCAAAGGTGGCCGTCAGTTTATTGTTGAATTCAGCCGACAGTGCGAGCGCTTTTTATGTCATTAAGTATAGGAGTTGCGGCGTCGATATGCTGGATTCGACGAAATTTATTCGGGAAAAGTAGTTCGCTGGTAAGAATAGAGGTTTGAATCTGGTGAATCAAATGATCTGCACTATAATACCGCCCCCAAATAAACGGTATCTTCAAACACTATGAGCTTTTTGGCCAAACTTAGGCAACAAACTCCAGCCGGTTCAAATTCGCAATTGCAGTTGAGTTATTTACTGCATATTGCTTCTGGGCGAGTCAAGTTGCGTCTAGCCTTAATGGAACTCAGTCAAGGTCAGGTTAGGAGTTACTCCGCGCCTTATCGAATCCAGCAACAGCATCTTATTTCGCCTCCACCTTTCTATCTGGATGGCGATGTTGAGATGTTACGCAATCTGATAGATCAATGCCCGCATTGGTCAGGCGCTGAAGACGTTGATTTGAGCGGTGTGCTTTACAGAAAACAGCTGAATAACATGCTCGCCTCGGGCCGAGCCTTTACGCAAACAGCACTGAACACATGGTTTGCCTTTGGGAAACCCAAATCGTTCCATCCACAACTGATTTGGCAAATAGACTCAGCGGGGTTACAAACACTGAGTTGGGTTGAATTGCCAACGAGTGCGACCTTTGGTTTAGTCGATGCGCACGGCATACAGCTGAAAACGGGCGATATTGCTTTCATCGAGCACCCGATTTTGAAATCGGAATTTGCAGCGTGGCTCAGCCAGAACCTTCATTACCTGCAAGTAGAACGTTTTTTATTTGAGCATAAATCCAATTGGTTGCAGTTGGGATTGCCACTGCCGCAGCGGTTGGTACATCAGACCGGTGAAATTCAATCAATCAACGCGCTGTTGCGTTGTGCAACACGGGGCGAGCGCAGCGAACTGAGATTGCAACTGCGTTTGCAAACATCAATCATGGGAGTGCAGTTGGATTATGCCGATTGCCAAGAGACGGTCTGTGTTTGGGATGGTGAAAAAATTCAGCAATTTCATGTGGATTCTGAATGGCAGCAGAAACTACACCAATCTTTAACTGAGCTTCTTAAGGATTTTCACCCCGGTGACGAAGAGGGTGTGTGGTACAGCAATATACCCAGTACATGGCGCCATTTTTTACTGGCTAAAAGGTCCGAATTGGCCGTTTTCGATATTGCGCTCGAAGTTGAGCCTGGATTTGCATTTCATTTTGTTGAGGTCGAGCAGTGGCAGGTTGGGGTGCAAACTCGCGATGGCACCATGCAATTGGAACTGCATGGTCAATCAGCGGGTGCTACATTTGATATTTTGCCTTTGCTGGCCGAATTGTTCACCCAGCCTTCGGCAGCTGGATCCGGGGAAATCCATTTAAACCTGAACGATAAAATTTTAGTGCTCCCGGAAAAATTGTGCGGATTGCTCAGTGAAGAATTTGCTGACCTTATGGCATGGCAGAAAATCAGCGATCCCGTTCCGCTGAACCAACTTTACCGCTTGAGCCAGTTGGACCAAATTCTGCCCGAAGCACAGTGGCAGGATGACGACCAATTGTTGAGTCGCGCCAAACGTTTGCGCGCCCAGCCGGCCATTCCCGACGTGCAGGCAAGTGGCGTCAAGGCCGAATTACGCTCCTATCAGTGGTTGGGGGTTTGCTGGTTGCAGCATCTCAGCAATTTGAATATCAATGGTTTGTTGGCCGATGATATGGGCTTGGGGAAAACACTGCAGACCCTGAGTCATTTGAGTGTGCAATTCCAACAACAAGAAGATTTAGCCCCAGCACTTATTGTGGCGCCAACCAGCCTATTGAATAATTGGGCCAGTGAAATTCAAAAATTTTGTCCCCACTTAAAGTGCATTTTGGTACACGGTAATCAGCGCCATCGAATTTGGACGAAGATCGAAAACTATCAGATACTCATTACCAGTTATCATTTGGTGGTGAATGATTTGGCGGAGTGGAGGGCACAAACCTTAAGTTGGTTGATTTTGGATGAGGCTCAGTATATTAAAAATCCGCGTACACAAATCAGTCGCGCCCTGCGCCAGGTACCAGCACGTCAACGTCTGTGTTTGACAGGAACCCCTGTTGAAAATCATTTGAGCGAATTGTGGTCCATCATGGATTTTTTAGAGCCAGGTATTTTGGGGACGCAAAAACAATTTCGCGAATATTACCAAAAGCCGATCGAAGAAGATTTGGTAGCTGAACGCATGAACCAACTGCTGGATCGTTTGGAACCGATCATGCTGCGCCGGACGAAACAGCAAGTTGCCAAAGATTTGCCGGAAAAGACCTTAATTCCTCGTGTAATTCCATTTGCCGATGAGCAGGTTGACTTGTACCAACGCATTCGTGAGCAGGGTTGGTCCCAGCTTCAAGATACCCTTGCCAGTGAAATACCTGAAGGCCAAAAACACTTACAAATGATGACCGCCTTAGTGCGCTTGCGACAAGTGTGTTGCGACCCGGAACTGATTGGCGAATCCGTGCCCTCTGCGAAAACGCAGGCCTGCATGGATATGGTTGAAGAGTTGGTAGGTGAGGGGCGATCGGTGCTCATCTTTTCTCAATTTACGAGCATGCTCTCTATCTTGGCCCGCCGCCTAGAACAGCGCGATATAGCGTATTTTCAGCTCACCGGGTCCACTCGTAACCGAGCTGAATTGGTCGATGGCTTTCAGCGGGGTGAGCGCCCGGTGTTTTTAATCAGCCTTAAAGCGGGTGGAGTTGGTCTCAATTTAACTCGTGCGGATACCGTAATTCATTTTGATCCCTGGTGGAACTCTGCCGCAGAACAGCAAGCCAGTGACCGCGCCCATAGAATTGGACAGACTCAGCCTGTCTTTGTTTACAAATTGATTATGGCTGACAGCATCGAGGAAAAAATTGCTCGTATGCAAGTAGCGAAAGCCGCTTTGAGTGAACATGTTCATCAGCGTGCGCAGCGCAGCGGTGAAGCCTTTGCGTTGAATATGCGAGATTTAATTGAACTTTGGAAAGATGAATGACTATGACTAAAATCGATATTGCAGAAATCGATGAGTTTGTGAGCCGCAATGGTCACTTTGCGTTTTTAGATTGGTTGCTCGAACGGAATTGGCTCGCCTACGAAAACTATGAAGCTTGGCGTTATGGTAATGCAGAATTTTTATTGGATGCGGTCAAAATGACGGTCGAAGATATCCAGGAATTGCTGCGCCAAACCCAAAAACATTGCATAGCCCTAAAGTTGCAAAGTGAAAGGGCGGAATATTTCCCCTGGGGCGGTAACACGGGCATTGCCCTTAAACTGTGTGCGCAAACAGACATTCATAGAGCTCTGAGTGATCGTTGGATTTCTGCCAAGGATCTGCCGCAAATGGATTTGTTTATGGATAACTCGGCAGCCATTGCAGAGAATCAATTGATTCAGGCATTAGCTGATCGTCAGTTTCGTGAGGCTCGATCTCATCTCACCAAATTATCCGAACTCAATTCCGGCCACAAAAAATTAGGCCAGTATTTGGATTTGGTGAACTATGGTGAGCATATGATGCAGCAGCCCGAAATTGAATCAGAATATGTCGAAGATGAATTAATGGGCTTGGAAGGGGAGGTTGTTCCCCTTGCCAGTGAATTGTTGAGCGCCAAAAAACGCGATTATTTGGCTTTTGCTTGGCGCCGAATTGCGTCCAATATGGCATCTTTTCGCTTTCAGTCGGATATGCCTAAGCTTCATGGCAGCTATGCTTTGTTGCAAATTCCGGATTGGCAAGGGGTGCAGCAGTTATTGGAGGCCAGTTCCGAGTTGTCTCTTCACGGTGAATTGCTGTTTCGCCTGGGGGAGGCTTATTTGCATAATCACCAAGTAGTGGAATCCTATTGGGTGTGGGGCATCTTGTTTGAAGCGTTTCCTGAGTTGGCTGAAAAATTCTTAGGGAAAACCCAGCATCGCGAAATCGTTCAGGCGTGGGATGATTTTTTGGCGTTTGATGACGAGTGTCCAGAAAATGCGTTTCTTGGATACCTTTTAATCCGCCAGCCAGGTCTCGTGCATTCAGCGGAAGCGGTGCTCGATAAAATCAAGGCTACGATTAAATTGGAATACAACCAGTGTGTATTGAATTTGCTGCGTACACGCATTGCGGAGGCAAATGAAAAGTCTCAGCGCGAACTTTTGCAACAAACCTGCGCACCGTTGTTGCGCTGTTATCTCAATAAGCGAGATTGGTATACGTCTATACGCAAAGGAGCCCGCTGAGGGGCTCCTCGGTTTTTAGTCAATAAATATATCTTTGTAGGAGATGAAGATAGAGGCGTACATCACCGGGATAATGACCAGCAACCCTAAGCCGAGTGGAATCATCGCAATAAACATCAGTACCATCAGCACTATGCCATAAATCAAAAATGGCACAATATTGACTAAGCAGGCTTTAAAACTCATTGCCATAGCTTTGAACAGCGGGGTTTTATTGAGCACGATAAGTGGCGGTGCAAACCAAGCCATCATCATCACTGGCACAATAAAAAGGCAGGCCAGCAGTATGCTGATCAAGATGCCCGCGGCATCTTCCATACTGGTAATATCGGGTTCTCCGCCCATAAATATCTGAAGAAATACCGAGCCCAAGGCAATCCCCATAATAGCGAACATGAGCAGCATGGTGATGACGCCGAGGCCGATAAGATTAAACAGGGAATCACCAAAACCGGCAAATAAATGGTTGATTTTGAGTGGCTCATTATCGTACTGGGCTTTGCAGCCGAGCATGATGCCGCCTAACCAAACATAGGTAGTAAAAGCCACAAAAAAATTGACCAAGGGAATCACATTTAAAATCATCATCAGCACAAAGCCAATCAGCATCATGCCAATCCAGGTGCCGGGATCCTTTTTAAAATAATCAAAACCATCCGCAATCCAATGCCAGCCTTGACCCGCGGCTACGGTTCGCGGATCGTGTAATTCAAATTCATCGGCGGAAGAAGGGGGAACGAGCTCAGAATCAGGAGCTGAATAGGGGTTGGGGTCGGTCATAATCATATCCTTGTGCTGATTAAAACAGGTGACGTCAGTACCACTCAGCTCTGGCTCACCCAAAATATTAAGCGCTGTTTGCGCTCAATGGTTGAGTTCGATGCCAATCGATTTACTTCTTAGCCTAGCAAGATTTGTGAAAAACTCAAACTGGGTTAGTCGTCATCCTCGGCGATGGCTCGACTGAGGTTAAGGCCACCAAAGGCACTTGTGAGAGCCTTTAACAAGCCCTTAAGTTCGAGGGACATGATATTAAAATCCAAATCAAATTCTTCTGCGGCACTTTCAGGATGTCGCTCATTGACTTTGTCCAACAGTTCTTCAGAGAATTTTACGCGCTTAATGCCGAGTTCGTGATCGATTATAAACTCAATATTATCCTGCCAAATCAAAGCTAATTTTTTAACCAGCATACCCGTATGGAGGTGATTGATGACTTCGGCAGCGGTGAGATCCTGCTTTTTACAGCGTACTGTGCGCCCATCATCTTTCGGGGCCTCCAGTTCGCATTCGTCGCCCAAAATGAACCCTTGCGGTAGCTCGCTGTGTTCGAGCCAATGGGTCATGGATTGAGTGGGTTGGTTTTTGGTGGCGAAGGGGATGACTGCAAGGCTACCGACGGCATCGCGCAATAAACCCAAAAGGTCCTCAGCTTTTTTTGCAGATGAGGCGTTGATAATAATCCAATTTTCATCGGGTGAAATGTAAGCAAATTGCGTTTGAGATTTGCTCAATGCCTGAGGCAGCAGGGAAAAGTAAATTTCTTCTTTGAGTTGCGTGCGCTCTGTTCGGCTGACACTGCGGCCTTCTTGCTGACTGATTTGACTGACTTTTTCGTCCAGATGTTCATTGACGACGGCAGCGGGCAAAACTTTTTCTTGGCGTTTGGCGCAGATCATCATATTGCCGTTGGTCGTGTGCACCAGCATTTTGCCATGGCGCCCCAGTGGCGAAACCCAGCCGGAGGAAAACACATCTTGCTTGCCGCAAGGGGTAAAAGGTTTTGAAGAAAGCGCCTCCGCCAGCGCTTCCGCTGATAGGTCAAATGCTTTTGTTAAGCGGTACACGCGCAGGTTTTTAAACCACATATTGAAAACTCCAACAGACTCGGGTCGCGAACGACAAAAGCGCGCATTAGGCCGATTCTGAACCTCCCCGTCAAGAGCGATAGCGTCAACATTGTTCTCAACATCTGTCTGCCTACCACGTAGGTTGTTATGGAATAAATTTTGTTTTGGCGCATAATTCCCTTCCTCAGTTGTGCCTGGGGTGTTTAACATGTTCAGCCAAACACCTGTTGTGGCGAAGGGACCTGAGACTGCAACCAAGCGGAGAGTTCTGTGCTAAAACACTGCGTTATTCACGGGAAAAACGTCGCGTACTTTGATAGTGGCGTCGAGGCCAACCAGCGCGGTACCCTGGTGTTTTTACACGGATCCAGCGGCTCGCACCGAATGTTCTCGCCGTTTGTGGAATCTTTGGCTGAACGCTATCGCATCTTAGCGCCGGATTTTCTGGGTTATGGTAGCAGTGAGTCCTGGCCGGAAAATCAGCCCTATCACTGGCAATACGATGTGGATATTGTGCTCCACCTGGCTCAGTTGGCGCACGGCCCCGTACACTGTGTTGCCTATTCTTTTGGTGCCTTTTTGGCATTGGAAGCCGCCTTACAAGCATCAGACGGGTTTCTCTCTCTGGTGCTTGCAGAACCCGCTGCTTTACACCTACTGCAAGATCATCGCGATGCTTCTTTGTGGCAATCCATCCGTAAAGTGGGGCAGAGCTGCGCTGAAGCTGCGGCGAACGGGGACAATCGGCGCGCGGCCAGTATTTATATGAAGTATTGGGGGAGTTCGTTGCAGTGGTTGTTGACACCCAAGAAGTTAAAAATGCACATCCAGAGCAAGATTCATAAGGTCGCCAAGGAATTTCTTGCACAAGAGGCTGACGCCAGCACTTTGTCAGCGTACGCTGCCATTCATCAGCCGACCTTATTGCTGGTGGGCGATAAAACCCGAGGGGCATCGAAAGCCATAGTGCAATTATTCGGCGATACTTTGCGCAACAGCCACACGGCTTGGCTGCCTGACGCCAATCACTTAACCCTATTGAAAAAAACAGACGAGGTGGCTGCAGCCCTCGATACTTGGTTACGCAGCCGCTCCAGCCCAGATGTCGCACCCGTTCCCATCGATACTTCCCAACCCGCAGCAATATAGCCAAAGGCGCCATTGGGCATTTTGCGCTGGTTAAACTTAGCGCAGTTTGCGACAATGTCCGGTTTTCAATTGCCTTCGTTAAATCCCTAGGGTTAGTGTTGTTATGATCCAATCAGCTCCTCATCTGTTATCCAAGCCGAAATATTGGGCCGAATGTTTTGGTGCTGCGCCGTTTTTGCCGATGAGCCGCGCTGAGATGGATCAACTGGGCTGGGACTCTTGCGACATTATCATCATCAGCGGTGATGCCTATGTGGACCATCCCAGCTTTGGTACTGCCGTGATTGGCCGGTTGTTGGAAAGCCAGGGATATCGGGTGGGTATCATCGCACAGCCCCAATGGCAATCTGCGGAACCTTTTAAGCAACTGGGCAAACCCAATTTATTTTTTGGTGTTTCTGCGGGCAATATGGATTCCATGATCAATCGCTATACTGCGGATTTACGATTGCGCTCAGATGATGCCTACACCCCAAACAATGAAGGCGGTAAAAGGCCCGATCGCGCTGTGATTGTCTACAGTCAGCGTTGCCGAGAAGCTTACCCGGATGTGCCTTTGGTGATTGGCGGCATCGAAGCCAGCTTGCGACGTATTGCTCAATACGACTATTGGAGTGATCAAGTACGCAAGTCGGTTTTACTGGATTCCGGTGCCGACTTACTGCTCTATGGTAATGCCGAACGGGCTATTGTGGATGTCGCTTATCGCCTGGCCCAAGGCGAGAATATACACGCTATAGATGATCTGCGCGGCACCGCGTTAATTCGCTCTGCGGTGCCAGCGGGTTGGGATGTGATTGACTCCTCGCGCATCGATTGGCCCAAGCACATTGATGCCATTCCCAATCCCTACGAGTATAAAGAAGCTAACAGTGATTCTTGTGCTGCAAAAAATGAAGGTGCGGTCCCAGACGATGACGTGCAGCCGGTAAGAATTATTCCTATGCCGCTGCATCGACAATATGAATTGGCCGATAGAACCTGTATTCGATTGCCGTCCTACGACAAGGTTAAAAACGACCGGGCACTTTATTCCCACGCTTCGCGGGTTTTGCATATGGAGTCCAATCCCCACAATGCTCGGACCTTGGTGCAAAAGCACGGCAAGCGTGAAGTGTGGGTCAATCCGCCGCCGATTCCCCTGGAAACCGATGAGATGGACGCAGTCTTTGCACTGCCTTATGCACGCGTTCCCCATCCCGCTTACGGCGATGCCCCAATTCCCGCCTATGACATGATTAAAACGTCGGTCAATATCATGCGCGGTTGCTTTGGTGGTTGTACCTTTTGTTCCATCACTGAACATGAAGGTCGTATCATTCAGAGTCGTTCAGAGCAGTCCATTCTCAACGAAATTGAAGAGATACGGGATAAAGTTCCCGGCTTTACAGGGACCATTTCCGACTTGGGTGGGCCAACGGCCAACATGTATCAATTAACCTGTAAAGATCCACAAATTTTGGCCAATTGTCGGCGCTTGTCCTGTGTTTTCCCCAGCATATGCAAAAACCTGATAACCGATCATTCACCGACGACCCAGCTCTATCGTAAAGCGCGTGCAATAAAAGGTGTAAAGCGGGTCGCCATAGCGTCGGGATTGCGCTATGACTTGGCTATCGAAGACCCTGAATACGTGAAAGAACTGGTCACTCATCATGTGGGTGGCTATTTGAAAATTGCTCCGGAACACACAGAAAACGGTCCCCTCAATAAAATGATGAAGCCTGGTATGGGGGCCTATGACAAATTTAAGGCAATGTTTGAGAAATTCTCTAAAGAGGCTGGCAAAAAGCAGTATTTGATTCCCTATTTTATCGCCGCCCACCCTGGATGCGCTGACGACGACATGATCAATCTCGCATTTTGGTTGAAACGCAATCGCTACAAGTTGGATCAGGTGCAAACGTTCTATCCCTCGCCTATGTCCCTGGCGACGGCCATGTATTATTCCGAGAAGGATCCGTTGCACAAAGTCACCTATAAAAGTCAGGCGGTGCGGACGCCACGAACAATTGAACAGCGACGCGCCCAGAAGGCGCTACTGCGTTTTCACGACGAAAAAAATTGGCCAATGCTGCGCGACTACTTCCGTAAAATTGGTCGCGCCGATTTGATTGGCAGTGGTGACAACGCATTAATTCCAGAGGAGCACTCTGCGCGCCCAGGTCAGCATCGACCTCAGTCCCCTAAGGCAAGATTGAAGCAGCGTCGCCAGCAGACCCGTTTTAAACGCGGACCTTCGGGACGATCCAAATAGTGGTGCTGTCCTAAGCCATCACTTCAACTTTGGCCTCTAAGCGGTTGATATGGTGGTGCGTATACCAAGCACCAACGACCGCAATCAGTACAGCACCGATTAAGGTCCCCCAAAAAATTCCGATGGGGCCACCCCATTGCGCGCCAAAATAAACGAAGGGCATGGTGCCCACCGTGGCTTTCGCAAAATTAAATTGGGTGGCCATATGAGCCGCATGCAGATTGTTGAGCATTGCGTTGCAGACAAAGGTGATCCCGTTAAAAAAGAAGGTTAAGCTGAATCCATAGCAAAACCAAGTGATGATATTTGCCGCAAGTCCTTCGGCGTGAAAAGCGCTCACGAGAAACGGCGTCAGCAACCACAGGAGAGTGCATACGACCAAGCAGTAGCAGGCGACAAATCGAATGCTGCTGGTCAAGGTTTGATATATGCGGGGAAATTGCCTGGCACCTAAATTTTGTCCTGCTATTGGGCCTATGGCTCCAGATAGCGCGAACAAACCGGCAAATGCCACACTTTGAATTCGACCTACCATGGCGCTACCGGCCACGGCTTCATTGCCAAAAGTGGCCATGACTGCGGTAATAAAAGCGAAGGCGATGGGGGTCGAAAGGTTGGTCAACATGGCTGGCAAGGCAATGCTGAAAAAGCGTCGACTGTCCGATTTTAAGCAGCTTAGGTCAATAGTCCCCAGGAGTTGGTGTTTCACTGCAACCACCCAGATGCCGTAGCCAAACATGGCGAGGCGGGCACAAATTGTTGCCCAGGCCGCCCCGGCAATATCACCGTGTAGAACAAAGATAAAGATTGGGTCCAACACGGCATTGACCAGGGCACCAAACATGGTCAAAAACATGGCGCTGCGCGCTTCGCCCATTGCGCGCATGATGCCGCCACTGGCCATCGCGCAGGCCATTAACGGTAAACTGGGTAGAATAATGCGGAAATAGGTGAGGGCATAGTTCAGTGTTGTTCCCTCTGCGCCTAATGTACTCAGCAGATAGGGCGCTGCAGAGTAGAGCGCGAGAGTCGCCGGCAGAGTTACTGCTAAAACGGCTAAATAACTGTGCACGATAACGCGCTTTGTCGCGGAACGATCGCCGCTGCCTATCATTTGCGATACTCTCGCGCCGCAACCAATAGAGAGGCCAATTCCCAGGGAGATTGTGAAGAACAAAATGGAACCGGCAAACCCAACCGCGGCTATGATTTCAATAATGCCCAGAAGGTTGAGAAAATAGACATCCACCAGATCCACTAAAAAGAGCGATAGTAAGCCCACGGTGCCAGACAAAGTCATGATATTGATGTGGCCTATGATGGAGCCCTGGGTGAATTTAGCTTGCATGAACGATCCTGATTGTCGAATTAGACTGGTCAATAAACAGTCGGCTGGTTACAATGCGCGGCCCAAGTTTGATAGGTACGAAAATGAATAATGTTGTTATCGCGGCTCTATACAAGTTCGTTGCGCTGCCGGATTTTACCGCACTTCGAGAGCCGTTGTTGGCGGAATGTCAGCGCCTTGATATTCGCGGTACACTGCTGCTGGCTCATGAGGGGATTAATGGCACAGTGGCTGGCAGTCGCGAAGCAATCGACCAACTATTCGCTTATTTGGCTCAGGATGAGCGCCTAAAGAATATCGATCACAAGGAATCATATGAGGATCAACAGCCGTTTTACCGAATGAAAGTCAAACTTAAGAAGGAAATTGTGACTATGGGGGTCGAGAATCTGGACCCTAACGCGGACGTCGGTACCTACGTTGAACCTGAAGACTGGAATGAATTGATTAGTGACCCGGATGTTACGCTGATTGATACCCGCAATTACTATGAGTATGAAATTGGCACTTTTGCTGGCGCAGTCAACCCGGATACTCAGTCATTTAGGGAGATCCCAAACTATGTTGCGGAAAACCTGAAACCGGAAAAAAATAAAAAGGTCGCAATGTTCTGCACTGGTGGTATTCGCTGCGAAAAATCTACCGCCTATTTAAAGCAGCAGGGGTTTGGCGAGGTGTACCACCTCAAGGGTGGTATTCTAAATTATTTAGAAAAAGTGCCAGAAGAGCAGAGCTTGTGGCGCGGCGAATGTTTTGTCTTTGATAATCGCGTAGCGGTTAACCATCGGCTCGAGCGAGGTCGCTATGATTTGTGTCACGGTTGTCGACACCCGATTACGGAAACGGATAAGACGTCGGAAAAGTACCTTGCTGGGGT
>JBNKFP010000033.1:0-16514 GCA_050289365.1 Cellvibrionaceae bacterium
CCACCACGGTATAACCCAAGGTCTGGGCTTGATCCTTCTGCGACTCATCCACCCAAACCGCTTCCATGCCAAATGCCGGGTCTTTGGTTTTTTGTCCCTGCAATGGACCAAAGACCTGACCCGGATTAATCGCCAGAAATTTGTCGGGATGGACTTCGCCTTCACCCAAAGCAACGCCCATGAGCGTAATACGATAAGCATTGGGTAATAAATCCAAATTATCGCGAATGTGTACTGGGGGGATGAGAAAACCAACATCCTGGGAAAGTTTTTTCCGCACCCCACGAATACGCCCTAATAGCTCTCCTTTGGGACTGCGTTCGACCAGAGGAATTAACCGGTAACCCACCTCCAAACCCAATACATCGACCGGCGCCACATCATCCCAAGATACCTCGGTCGGTTCTTGATTATTCTTATTTTGGTGTTCCAGGGCGGGGGAATTGGGCACGGGCGCAGCGGCTCCGCCAGCACCGCTGGCTGGCGGCAATGCCCCAGGCCCGGCGGATTTGATGGTTCGCAATGGCGGTTCCTCCACCACGACTTGGGCGACATTTTTGCGAAAATGAATGTAATACGCCAGCGCCCCACAAATTGCGGCTAAGCCAATAAAGGCGACATGCGGCATACCGGGAATAATACCCATAACAAACATAATGGCGGACGCGACGCCCAGCGCTTGCGGAGATTCGAACATCTGCCCTACCACTTGGGAACTCATCTCCTCGGAACTGTTAACCCGAGTGACCATAATCGCTGCAGCGGTAGACAAAAGCAGAGACGGTATTTGCGCAACCAGACCATCACCAATGGTCAACAATACGTATTTTTGCAGTGCGTCCTGAAATTCCAGTGAATGCTGAATCACACCGACAGCTAAACCACCAATAATATTGATCAGCAGAATCAAAATACCCGCTACCGAATCACCACGTACAAATTTACTGGCACCATCCATTGCACCGTAAAAATCCGCTTCCGAAGAGACTTCGTTACGACGGGTTTTCGCTTCTTCCTGATCGATTAAGCCAGCATTTAAGTCGGCATCAATCGCCATCTGCTTGCCTGGCATCGCATCCAATGTAAATCGCGCACTCACTTCGGATATACGCCCAGCGCCCTTGGTCACTACGACGAAATTAATGATGATCAAAATGATAAAGACCACTAAACCCACGGCATAATTACCGCCAATCACCACCTCACCGAACGCTTGAATCACTTTACCAGCGGAGTCGCCACCTTCATGACCTTCCAGTAAAACAACACGAGTTGATGCTACGTTTAGAGCCAAACGCAGCAGAGTTGCTACCAACAGAATGGTGGGAAAGACCGCAAAATCGAGCGGTCTCATCGAATAGACGCTGATCAAAAGAACCAAAATTGACAGAACAATATTGAAAGTAAAAAAAACATCGAGTAGAAATGCCGGCAGTGGCAAGATCATCATCCCCAACAGCATCAACAGCAATACGGGAATCGAGAGGTTTCCCTTCCACATGGATCGTGCGCTGCGCGCAGTGGACTCACGAGTGACACTGCTGGGTAAAGATTTGAGATGGTCAAACAAGGTTACTGCCATAACTGCGCTCCGCCAATAAACTGTCACAAAACCTGCGTATTAACCTAGATGGCAAGATTCATTCCCATAATGGGCTAAGACACCGAAAAACTTCGTAACGAATAGGTCTACGAATCGAGCCGGTTAAATTACATACAGGTGAATGGACAAAAATATTAGTGCCGTGAGTAAAAACGTATTTCGCAGAGAAAATCGATTACCATGCTCGCCAAACAATGAGCATTCGCCCCACTACTCAGACTCGGGAGTCACTATGAATCTCTATCAATTGGATTTTCCCATCCAAGATTATTGTCACGCGGTCGGATATGAAGGTCCGCTCCAGCCCAGCCTTGCCGTCATTACGGCATTGGCACGCAGTCAGTTAATGAATATCCCCTTTGAAAATTTTGATGTTTTGGAAGGCAAAACGGTGTCTCTGGAGCCTGAAGAAATCGTCAACAAATTACTGTACAGTGCTCGCGGCGGATACTGTTATGAGCTGAACGGACTTTTCGCCATGGTGCTCGGCCATCTGCAAGTACCCCATTCCCTTTTGCTTGCGAGGCCTAAATTCTACCCGGCGCAAAGACCGCGCACCCATATGGTTTTGGTCGCTTACATCGGCAACCAGCTCTATTTGATGGATCTGGGTTTTGGCAGTTACGGTCCACGAGCGCCGCTACCACTTTCGGAGCTGGACCATACCATTGAGCAGGACAATGAAAAATTTCGCCTGTCCAAAACCGACACCGAAGAATACTTGCTACAAGCCTTCATCGACGATGAATGGCGGCCGCAATACAGTTTTAATCTGACGCCACAAGAGTGGATCGATTTTGTACCGGCAAACTATTTCAACGCCAATCACCCGGATTCGATATTCACCCAAAAACCCGTAGTACTACTTCATACGCCACAGGGACGGGTTATTTTATTTGGAGATCAATTAAAAGTCATAGACGGGGAACGCCATACAACAGCCCAGGTAGCGGAAGAGGATTTAGACGAAGTCCTTGCGGATCAGTTTGGTATTGAGCTGTCTTAAACCTGAATCCGTGAATTCGAGACGGATTCAAAATCACGGATTCAGGTTGAAAACTTAGGGTGGATAAATCATATCTTTCGGCACTTTAATATTCCGCGGGAAGGGTGGCCTTTCACTCAACCCACGCCTAAAGTTACGCAATTGAAATACATAAGCCAAGACTTGGGCAATTGCCAGATAGAGACCTTGAGGGATTTCCCCATCCACTTCCGTGGTATGGTAGACCGCACGTGCCAGCACGGGAGAACTCACCAATTCAATATGGTGTTCCTTTGCGATATCGCGAATTCGAAATGCGGCATAATCAATACCCTTGGCCAATAAAACGGGAGTTTCCATCGTTTCTGGGTCGTAACGCAGAGCCACGGAATAATGGGTTGGGTTGGTAATAATCACGTCGGCTTGCGGCACCGCTTGCATCATGCGCTGATTGGACATCTCCCGCTGCATTTGTCGAATACGCCCTTTTAGTTGAGGGTTACCCATCACCTCTTTCATTTCATCCTTAATTTCTTGCATTGACATTTTTAGCTTTTTAGCGTGTTCATAAAGCTGAAAAGGGATATCCACAAGCGCAATCACAATTGTCGATAAACTGATAAAAATGGCACACCACAAACTGATGGAAAGCGAGTGGAAAATGCCACCTTCAATGCCCTCCAACCCGAGCCCTAAAATTTCTTGAGTATAAAAATTCAGAGTTAAATAGGCCACAAAAACCACTACCGCAACCTTGGCTATAGCCTTGGCCAATTCCATCAATGATTTTGCAGAAAACATTCTTTTTAAACCCGCCACAGGGTCCATACGATTCAATTTTGGCATAAGGGATTTGCTGCTGAACAACCAGCCTCCCAAGGCAACCGGACCGATAATTGCGGCAAGCAGCAACACAGCAAACAGCGGTATGAGGGAAAGTAAAGCCGCCAAAAAAGAATGGCCTAATTGGGTAAACATAATTTGCGGATCAAACAGAGCCTCACGTTCCAGCTCAAAATTAAAATGCAATACATCAAGCAGAGTTTTGCCTATGAAGCCACCAAAAAGCCAAAGACTAAGGGTCCCGAGAATCAATATGGAAGACGTCGTTAATTCACGAGATCGGGGAATCTGACCGTCTTCCCGTGCTTTTTCCAGCCGTCTGGGGGTCGCCTCTTCTGTTTTATCCTGACCGCTATCTTCTTCAGCCATTATGGAATCCGCAAAAGTTCATGGACAAAATCGAAGGCATAAGCAAACACATGTTCAAAGTGCACACTCAAACTCAGCAACCCAATCCACACCAAAAACATGCCCACCACCAGAGTGAACGGAAATCCCACAGCAAAAATATTTAATTGCGGAGCAGCACGGCTCATTACCCCAAAGGCGATATTAACGACCAAGAGTGATGTCAATACCGGCAGGGAAAAGAGCAATGCGCTGGCAAACAACCACCCCCCCATATTCGCCACGGCATAGGCGTCTGTTTGGGCAAATAAGAATTGATTGACAGGTAAACTTTTGAAACTAGCACAGATGAGTTCGATCAAGACCAAATGACCATTGACCGCCACAAACATCAATGTCACGAGCATTAAATAAAACTGTGACAAGACAGTCGTTTGCACACCGTTGGCTGGATCGTTCATCGACGCGAAACCCAAACCCATTTTCATCGCCACAAACTGCCCACCCAAAACAAAAACCTGAAATGCAACTTGAAGACTGAAACCAATGGCAACCCCCAAAAGGATTTCTTGAAACAGTACCGGCACTATCGCCAATGATAGCGGCGGTATGGATTGCAATGGCGGTAATAATGGCACAACGATCAAGGTAATCAAAAACGCAATCACTAAACGAACTCTGGCTGGCACGACTTTAGTGCCAACAATTGGCATGGACATAAGAAGCGCACCAATGCGCACAAAGGGCAAAAAATACTGTTGTATAAACAGTGCAATTTGACTCTCGGTTATTTCATACATAATGCATTAACCGGCCAAAGTGAATCATCATCACCCAATAAGCGTTGGAATATCGGTCATCAATCGCTCAAACAAATCCGTCAATTGTCCCACTAACCAGGGGCCCGTCATCATAATGGTGAATAAGGTTACAATCAGACGGGGTAAAAAGCTGAGAGTCTGTTCATTGATTTGGGTGGCCGCCTGAAAGGTACTTACCAACAGACCCACCATTAAGCTCGGCCCAACAATGACTAACACCATGATCACAGTGAGGTAAAACGCACTGCCAAATAAATCCAAAACCACTTCTTGAGTCATTGTTCAACCGCTCAATTAAAACATTGAATTTGCGGAACGCTCACTTCATCAGATCGTCATCAAACGCCAAAACTGGCGGCAAGCGTACCAATAATTAAGGCCCATCCATCAACCAAAACAAACAGCATAATTTTAAATGGTAATGAGATGATCAGCGGTGACAACATCATCATCCCCATTGCCATCAAAACACTGGCCACAACAATATCAATCACCAAAAACGGAATAAAAATGATAAACCCGATTTGAAATGCTGTTTTGAGTTCGGAAGTAATAAACGCCGGCATCAATATGCGAAAGGGAATATCCTGTGTACTGGCGACCGCATCTTGACCGGCGATACGAAAAAATAAATGCAGATCCGATTCGCGCGTCTGAGATAACATAAACTCCTGAAAAGGTTGGCGTGCCAAATCCAAAGCTTCCCGTGAACTTATTTGCTCCTCCAGATACGGTGTTACGGCAGTCGCATGCACTTTATCGAGCACCGGGCTCATGATAAAAAAGGTTAAAAATAAACTCATGCCTATCAATATTTGACTGGAGGGTGACTGCTGCAAACCCAGAGCCTGACGCAAAATGGAAAAAACAATAATGATCCTGGTAAAAGACGTCATCATCATTAGTATTGCTGGCAAAAATGACAGCGCGGTCATCAGCAATAAAATTTGCAATGTCACAGTGTAGTCTTGGCTGCCATCCGCATTTTTTTTGACGGTCAACGCTGGCAACGCCGGAATACCTTGAAAATTCGAATTGGTTTTGGTCGCAGGCGCCGTCACGGTTGGTGAGGCCGCAGGTGTTGACGACGGAGACGTCTGCCCCCAGGCCAGCGACTGAAACATAAACAGCAAGAGACTAACAACCAAGCACTGTTTCATGGGCGACGAATTCCCTGACTGAGAAACGAATGCAATTTTTGAGAAAATTCCGAGGTGGTGCGTGCCGATAAAGCCATTGGACTACGAGCCTTCGGTTTCATCTGCTCAGATATTGCAGATTCGGTTTCGGGTTTTTCTGGCTCACTTTTTTCCTTTGCCGCTGCGTCAAACTCTGTATCCAATTCACTTTGATCAAAAACATGTAGGGCATTGACTCGACCGGGCGCTACACCAAGCAACAATTTTTTCCCGGCGACTTCAATTAAAACCGCTTTTTCTTTCGAACCCAAGGGCATGACCGCCAATAAATTCAATCCATGCAACTTTCCGCCGCCCTGAGCGCTCAACTTTTTAGCCGCCCAGGCCAGGAGGAATATCGCCAAAATCACGGTGGCTAAGCCAAACAGCGTTTGCAGCATCATAGCGCTCATGCTACCTGCAGTTTTTGTGGTTGGCTCGGCGATGACAGCCGTGTGGATCACACTCACACAAAACAATAAACCTGTGGCAAAGTTTTTTTTCATTGAATTCACCAACTCATTCTGGTTACGTATAATGACTGAAAAAATACTCAATTCGGGCGTAATCACGCCCTCACTTTACGTACAAAAGCAAAGTCGAATCATCGTAATTTCTTAATGCGTTCGGAGGGACTGATCACATCGGTCATGCGAATACCAAATTTTTCATTGACTACGACGACTTCCCCGTGTGCTATTAAGGTTCCATTCACCAACACATCCAAGGGTTCCCCCGCTAGGCGATCTAATTCTATGACCGACCCCTGATTCAACTGCAGCAAATTACGAATGGTAATGGCCGTTCGTCCTACTTCCATTGAAATGGAAACGGGAATGTCCAAGATAACATCCAAGTCCGGGCGTCCAGTCCCCCCTCCGGCGTCTTCACTGAACTCATCCAATTCCATAGATTGCACGCTATCTCCGTCGCGATTTTCTTGTTGTTCCAGTGCAGCGGCCCACTCGTCCGCCATATCATCTTGACCTAGATCATCATCACTCATTTTTTCTCACCTTCCGCTTGCACTGTTTGATTCTTTTTTCGGTCGACAACCTGCGTGACTTTTAACGCTAAATTTTCTTTGACGCGCCCTAAAGCGACGTGAAACATGGGTATGCCATTAGCGGTCACGATGCTGGATTCCGGCATATTAATAGGGATAACATCCCCTGCCCGCAAATCGACGATGTCTCGTAAAGTGACCTCGCGGCGGACGATGTCACACTCAAGATCGACCTGCGCGGACATAACATCTTCACGCAGCGCTCTCACCCAACGCTCATCTCGCTCATCCGTATCCGTTTGTAAGCCCGCATCCAAAACCTCCCTGATGGGCTCCACCATAGAATAAGGCATGGTGATATGAAGCTCACCACCACCGCCGTCGAGTTCAACGTGAAATGTACTGACCACCACCACTTCACTGGGGCTGACAATGTTGGCCATGGAGGGATTGACTTCACTGTTAATGTATTCAAATTCGATCGGCTTGACGGCTTTCCATGCTTCACGCAGATCGACAAACGCCTGCTGTAAAACCATTTGCACAACTCGCAGTTCCGTCGGGGTAAATTCGCGCCCCTCAATTTTGGCGTGCCGCCCATCACCACCAAAAAAATTATCCACCAGTTTAAACACCAATTTTGCATCTAGAATCACCAACCCCGTCCCACGCAAAGGCCTAAACTTCACCATATTTAAGCTGGTGGGAACATAGAGGGTGTGAACATATTCGCCGAACTTTTGAATCTGAATACCGCCTACAGAAACATCGGCGGTGCGCCGCAATAGATTGAACATGCTGATGCGCGTATAACGCGCAAAGCGTTCGTTTATCATTTCCAAGGTGGGCATGCGCCCACGAACAATACGGTCCTGACTGGTTAAATCGTAAGGGCGAACACCAGTAGCGTCGAAATCGCTTTCAGTTTCAATATCACCGTCATCGACACCATGCAATAACGCATCAATTTCGTCTTGCGACAATAAGTCCTGCACATCCGCTCCTATTGCATTACAAAGTTTGTAAACAGCACTTGTTCAATGCCCGGCTTGCCAATTTCCTGCTCCAAAAGTTGCTGTATTTTCTGCAAACACTGCTGCCGCAATAACTCTTTGCCTTCAGCAGTTTGAATTTCTGAATACGTCTGCCCCCCCATTAAAAGCACTAGGGAGTTGCGTATCATTGGCAAATGCAGTTCGATCGCGCTGACCACATCATCGTCTCTTGTCATCAGCGTCAATTCCGCTTGTAAATATCGTTGTCGACCCTTTACAGAAAAATTCACGATGATGGCCGGCTTAATCGGATAGTAAATTGCAGGTTTGGGCGGAGGCTCTACGAGCTCAGCATTTTCAGTCTGTTCCTCTACAGGAGGCGGCGCTAAAAACTGAATCGCAAACAAAGTTCCACCAACGGAAAGTCCAATGATGACGAGAGCCAAGAGCAGCAACAGTATTAGCCGCTTTTTACCACCAGCCGAGGACTTTTTCGCGCTTTTTTCGGCTTCACCATTTTCGTTGTCGTCATCTGCTGCCATGTCAAAATTCCGTCAATTTTTTCGACTAAAAGGTAGAGAGCAAGAGCAATGCCAAGAAATATCGAAGCAAGACTGTATTAAACCAATTCCTCTCGGAACCAATGCTATGATGATGCACCCTATTTATGCTTATTATTCCGATACACAATTAAAAATAGCAGAAGTGTCAAAATTTGCTGGAGGAGAGAGAATTATTTCAATGACAAACCAGATGAGATGTCACCTGCATGACAGCACAACAAGCAACTCTAGGAAGTAATAAATACTGCGGGCTGACCCCCAGCAATTGAAGCCGCTATTAAACGAACTGATCAATGCCACTGGTTACCGCGAGTTGCACCGACATTTTGGGATCTTCACTAAGTTCACCTTGCACAGGGTTCAAGCCCGCTGACCTTCCTTCAGACTCTTGCTGATCGCGAGAATGCTGACCTTGACCGTGATCGGACACGCTGGAATCCAATAACTGCAACCCTTGATCTTGCAGCAGTTCTCGCAAGCGCACCATGCTCATATCCAATGCTTCGCGTACTTGTGGGTTGGCAGATACAAAATTGACAACAGCTTGATCATGATGGACTTGGATTCGTACCTGCAATGGTCCAAGTTCAGGGGGGTCCAATTGCAAGTCCGCGCGACTGATATTTTGGCTGACCAACAGAGCTGCTTTTTCCGCAACAGCCGCAGACCATCGAGGGTTGGAAAATTGCATCTCCACAGGAACTTGAACTCTCCCAGGAAGGTGTCGCAGTTCAGCCGTAAATAGAGAAGGACTTGGCAAACTCGCTTGTCCTTCCGTAAGACTTGGCGGTTCTACGTCCGCTGACATCTGCACCGTTTGGCTCGCTGACATTTGTAAGAAGCGCTGCATCAATTGAGGGGCGCTGAGGACTTCTCGTGTAGTGGATTCTGAACTCAGCACAATCGTCTGCGACGACCCAAGATCAGAGCCGTCCAAATTGGATGCTTGTGCCGCACCTATGGCAAAGGCTGCAGGTTTCCCATCACTCAAATTGAGTCCACCTTTACCGGGGCCTTTATTGACACTCAGTGGCGCGCTGAACAGGACCTCCTTTGCATGCTCTGGAGGTACAACAACCGGGATCACAGGCGCCGTATCAATCAATCCTGTTGCTAGAGTGTCAGCAGATTGTTGACTTTGCCCATCTTCAGCAACCATAGGTTTGCGCTGATGCCCGGCAACTTGCACCAGATTTTGCAGCGTTTGCAGATCAGAATTCGCCCCATCCGCACGCCCCTCGTCCGATAAAGTTATCTCAGGTAGATCAATCTGTAAGCCACCATTCTGCACCGGTTGTTTGATTGCCGTCACCAATGAACTCTGATCTACCTGTAGCGAGGTATCCGTTGGCAGGGTATCTACCAACAACTCTGAATCGAGCTCCGAACTCGTTGCATTCAACTGAGTCGCCATAGCGTTCAACTGCCCCTCATCAAGCAACACATTCTCTGCGTTAACTTGCACCGTTGAAATACTGCCATCAGGCAAAAGTACCTCGAATTCCATGGACTCGGCATCCATGCTTAAGATTTTTAGAGATTCCCCAGCCTGCTCAGCCAACTCTTCAAGTTCGCCTCCCTGAACAAACATGATGAGTCTCTGCAAGTCATTTTTCGGGGCGTCACCGAGATTTTGATTAAGCATTGGGTCCGAGTTAGCTCTCAAGCCTGTGGTTGAAGAGGTTTTGGTTGAGGTAAACGACGTTTCTGCTGTGCTTTGATGGGCAGTCTTCTTAAAAACACTGTCAAAGGGTGTTGTCGACTTGGCACTACCATTGTTTTGCCGATCTGCAATTTGACCTAGAGATCCGCCACTTGCCGAAGAATGCGTAGGTGAAAGTAGCGACACAGAAGTCGAATCATTTGGCATAGTGCACTCCGCATGGGTTGCCGTCTTAACTGGGGGGCTGCTCGCTATCGAACTCGGTTCACGACGCAGAACGAATGCGAAGCCCAAACGCTCTCTCCACAGAAAACTCTTAAGAATTTATTCAGAGATGCCGAGGAGACTGTACTCAGAGTAGTTTTGCAAAGCGTGTGCCAAACAAATTGCGAGTCGAGACCGGATTTAAAGTGACTAGTGAACGGTGGGAAACGAGTCCGAGACGCTGTAAAAAAATCAACCTCTAAATCATCTAAACCCGTGTTATATTTGGACAATTTGATCGAACGGAAGGCTCAGACTAAAAATCTAGGCACAGAAATTCTGCTCGATTATCCTCTTGCTAGGCTAACAGGTTATACATAGGAATTTAATATGCCACATACAGCGGCAAATTCTTGCTCAACGGCGGCAAATAATGTCTCTATGGCTTCATCGCTGCCGATACGCCCCAGATTTTCGAGATCACCACATACCCCCCCTAAAATATTTGCGCCGATATTACGACTGCTCCCCTTCAACCCGTGGGCTTCGGCGTGAATCACTTCAAAATCCCGAGCGGGAACCGCCACCCTGAGTAAATCCATACGTTTATTGCCATCAGTAACAAAGCGCTCGACCAATTCGGCGAAACGATCAGCCAACAGTTCCTGTAACTGAGAAATCATGGCTGTATCAATTTTATCTTGCGTGGAAGTCATAGGTTACTCCTCAAACGTCCAACGAAATTTGGCTTGAACCTGATTACCTGGAGGCAGCACTTCAAGAGATTCGCAAATAGACGATATTAACGTTAAACCTCGACCGAAATACTGAGGATTGACGGGGTCTAATTTCTCCTCCTGTACGCCTGCTTTGGGCACAAAACCATCGCCACTATCAATGACGGTCACCGTTAAGAGGCCGCTTCCGTCGATTATTTCATGACGGAATTCAAATCGAACATACGCATCCTTAACCTGCTCTAAACCTTCTCGGCGCAATCGATAATATTCGGCAAAACCGGCTGGAGAACTTTTGATATCCGACGATAATCCCAAGACACCATGCTCAACCGCGTTGTTAAACAGCTCAGACAGTACCGTATACAAAACGCTGCTATTCTGCCGTAACCCTGGAACCTCTGAAATGATATGTATGAGCAGCGACAGCGGGTTAAATGTGCGTAAAGACGATGCCACTAGGGTGAACGACAGTTCCCAATCTTCCAAGTAGCCATGACGGCCACCGGATTTGGGTAAAATCGTTGCCGCTTCCTCAGCATTGGGAAACCGAATATCGACTAGAGATATATCGTCGTCTTTTTCCGTGCTGCCAATGTGCTCTTGCACGCCCGTGAGAATGGTATCGTAGATATTGTTCGCTTGAATTTTGGAATCCAGAACAGCATTGATACCGTCTTCGCCAAACATCTCGCCTTTGCGATTGCGCGCTTCTTGAATACCGTCGGACCACATAAACAAATGATCACCGGGTTGCAAATGAAAAACCTGCTGATCCGCCTTGAAATCGCGGCTGGACAACACACCAAGCGGCAAATGTCCAGAGTGAATACGCTCGTAAGTATTTGATTCACTGCGGTAAAGGATATTGTCGGGTAAGCCACCATTCCACACCGCCATTCGACCTTTATGAAAATTCATATCGATGCAGGTGGCGCAGCAAAATAAACCAACAGGGAGCGTTTGATACAGCTTTTGGTTAATTTCACGCAATATATCGGGCATGGAAAAGCCTTTACTGACCATGCCATAAAATGTTGAAGCCAGTGGCATAGAACCAATGGCCGCGGGTAAACCATGACCGGTGAAATCGCCCAAAATCACAAACAAACTACCTCTAGGACTGATTTCCGCCAGTAGCACATCGCCATTAAACACCGCTAGCGCAGACATGTAGTAACGTATATTACTCAGCTCCAAAGCACCGGCATGGGCAATTTTATCGAATACTTGCTTGGCAACATTTTGCTCTTGAATCAAATGTTTGTTGTTAAGCGATATTTGGTCTTTTTGGTGAGCCATGGTTTGATGCATTTCCCGCATGCGGGCATAAGCTTTAATTTTGGCTTCTAAAATAATTGGGTTGTAGGGTTTCGATAAAAAGTCGTCACCGCCCGCGTCTAGACAGGTGGCTAAAGATTCGGCATCTGCCAATGAGGTAAGAAAAATAACGGGGATAAGCTCTTCACCAGTAAGCGCCTTAATCTGCTTTGCCGCCTCGATCCCGTTTAAATTGGGCATGATAACGTCTAAGAAAACCAAATCCGGTCTGAATTCCGAGAAAAATTCTACCGCGCTCTGTCCGTCTTCCGCTAACACGACTTCATGGCCTGCGCGTGTCAGCATGGATTGTAGAATTAAGCGATCTGCTGCAGAGTCCTCTGCAACTAAAATTTTTAATGGATTTGCTTCTTCCTTAATCATCTCGATTTCTCAACGGATCAGTCTATCCAACCATAATAAAAGCCTAAAACCCCAATTTCGTCCAACTTTCGACATGAAAATCAGCACATTAGCGGCCAAATTAAGACCGCAGGGAACCCCACCAACTAGCCCGGGTGTATGATAGAAAAAAGGCGGCGAATTCTAGGTGCACTGTACACACCAAATGAGGCCCTAACGGCCCCATTGACACGACATACTCATTTACTGAATTGTAAACAGCTGCTCGAAACTGGAAATGGAGAAAATCTTTTTGACTTCTGGAGAGCAATTGGAAATGGATATCTGGGCGTTCTCGCCACCGGCGTAATCGCGCAAAACCAGTAACATCCCCAAAGCAGAGCTATCCAAATACACCGCATTCTTCAGATCCACGTTGTAACACATGGGTACACCGTCTGATACATCTTCATAACACTTGCGAAACTCATCAAGTGAACTTGCATCAAAGCGACCATCAACTTCAATCGTAAGGGTTTTACCATCTTCTGAAACCGACGAGCTGATTGCCATAAGTTTTCCTCCATACTTAAACGGCCAGCTATTATTTTACAAGCAATGCCAGGCACTTCTGCCTAAATCAACTGCCTACACCAACAAACCAGAAGCGCTGCGCCTTAACCTTGCTGCATTGAGATTGGCAAACCTCAATGCAGAGTCTGTCAGCATCGAAAGCATACAGTAAGCATAGTCCAAAACTGAATTATTCCAACAACAAAAAATATTTCAACGGGCCATGAAAAAACGGCCTCAACAGATCATTTTTCCGTCAACCAAGACAAGGTTGACGGCCTTCAGGACTTGCATTACAGCACTATCTTACACGTTTCAATTACCTGTGATTTGAGGGCGCAAGCATTACACAGCATCGAGCGTAAAACAAGTATAAGCCCAATAATTGAACGCGTGATCTAATTTACAAACCTATTTTTGCAGTTAATGGCCACTAGCCTTTAGCATCTGCCGGGGTTCAACAATTCTTTGCAACAATCTATCGCCTGGGGTTGTCACTGCGAATCGCATAACTCAACCACTGTAGGCTTGCTGCAGGATAAATCGTCCGATCTTATCCAAAGCCAGAATCTTGCTCGCCCCACCCAATTTCACCGCGACGCCAGGCATACCCCAAACGACTGACGATTCTTCATCCTGAGCGACCGTAGTACAACCTGCCAATTTCATACGCAACAGTGCTTCCGAGCCGTCTGCGCCCATACCGGTTAAAATCACGCCAAGTGCCTTAGGCCCCGCCGCTTGAATCACTGAGTCAAATAACACCTCTACTGAAGGCCGATGCCGGTTAACAGGATCGCTCTGATCGAGCTTGCAAACATATTGGCTACCAGAACGCGCAATACGCAAATGGGAATGTCCAGGGGCAAGATACAAACAACCTTGCTCGATGATTTGATTGTGCTCTGCTTCATAGACATGTATGGCACTGACTGAATCCAGTCTCCGGGCAAAAGACGTACTAAAAACATCAGGGATATGCTGGGCCGCCACCATAGCCGGAGATTCTGCGGGAAGCGTTTGCACTATGGACTTAATGGCTTCCGTGCCGCCGGTTGAAGCTCCAATTGCACACAGAAACCCTGGGGTGATTGACTTTTTGGTATCGGAGGTCAGACGTTGCTTAGGTGTATCAGGAAGATCCAGTTTGCCTCTCACATTGGCTTTTGCCGCCCAATATATTTTTTCAACAATCTGATGGCGGTACTCTTCCAGTGCAGAATCCGCCTGTCCAACTGGTTTGCCCATAAAGTCTATGGCGCCGTATTCCAGGGCTTCCAAAGTTGCGGGTGCCCCGGCTTGAGTCAGAGTTGAAATCATGACGACAGGCATGGGACGCAATCGCATCAGGTTTTTTAAAAAAGCGATGCCGTTCATTTTTGGCATTTCGATATCAAGGGTTATCACGTCGGGCTGGTGCGATTTGATACGCTCACGCGCTTCATAGGGGTCACTGGCTACGGCAACAACTTCCATGCGATGGTCACTGTTGATGATATCAGTAAGAATGGCGCGAATTAATGCAGAGTCATCAACAACAAGTACTTTCAGTTTGCCTTTTCTCATGCTTTTAGCCTAAAACAGCTCAACTCCACCAGTTTGAGGTTTCTTATTCATGGAATCCAAATAATCGCGCTCACGTTTTTCAATGGTATCGTTGGCAACTGTACGCAAACGACGCATTTTGACCGCGCCAGTATCTGGGAAATATAAAACTTTACGCGGATAACCTCCGCCCAAATTTTGCGCGGCAATGGTTAAGCCATCCCGTTCGAGATAGTCTATTACAAACTCGATATTGCGTTTGCCGATATCAATATTGGTCATTCCCGACAGGACACGGCCCCCACCGAATAATTTAATTTCCAATCGCTCTCTCTTACCACCCAATTTCAAAATCGAATTGATTAGAAATTCCATCGCCCAATTACCATAACACAATGCGGGATTAACCGAATTGTTGCGTTGAATACCTTTATCACCGGATTGTACCGGCAGCATAAAATGGTTCATACCACCTATGCCAAGTTTAGTGTCGCGGATACAGGCGGCAATACATGACCCTAAAACAGTAACAATCATTTCACCATAATTACTGACATAGCATTCACCGGGCAATATTTTCGCAGCGGCGCCGTTAATGCGTCGATCCCAGTAACGATTGATGTGCTCAAACCCCAAAATCGGCGTCGGCAAATGATGATTCAACTTGTTCACAATTGCGATTACCTTGTCCTTTGGTAGATGGTTCGACCTAGACCATCAAATCGGTCGCAGACTTTATGCAAATTTTCTGAGTGTCCAATAAAAAGATACCCATTAGGCTTAAGTAAGTCTGCGTAGCGATTAAAAAGTCGGCGCTGCGTTTCCGCGTCGAAATAAATCACCACATTTCGACAAAAAATAAAATCAAACGGACCCTTTATCGGCCAATCACTCAACAAATTGAGTTGTTTAAAGGTGATCAGATTACACACTTCATCTCGAATTCGAATTTCTTCTGTTGTCTTATTGATTGCCATAAACTTTCTATAGCGTTCTGGGACTGAATTGGCTCGCTCAGAAGAGTAGATCCCGGCTTTCCCTCGAGCAACCATATTCGAGTCCAAATCTGTGGCTAAGATCTTGACATCCCAGGATTGAATCGATGCAAAGGATCTCAATACCATAGCAATTGAATAAGGCTCCTCTCCACTGGAACAGCCCGCGGACCAAACTCGAATTTTTTTTTCTTTCAGATTAGCTTTAATAAGTTCTGGAACCAATTGATCACGCAGAAATTCAAAGTGGTGATTTTCACGAAAAAATGCGGTGAGATTGGTGGTTATGGAATTCACAAACTCATGCAACTCCGCTTCATCGCCCGCTTCCAAGATACCGCAATACTGATCAAAGTTTTGCAGTCCCAGTGCGCGTAGGCGACGAGCTAGGCGCCCATAAATCATATTCTGCTTGTGATCGGATAAGCTGATTCCGGTGATTTTATAGGCCAATTTTTTAATGTGAAGGAAATTTTCATAGGTCATATGAAATTCACGCGCACCCATGGTTTCCTTGGGCACGCGCGCTCCACTGTAACTGTTCTGCATCATTCTATGAATCTCGTATGTCGCCTATGCGATAAAAATTCCATTAAAATAATCCTTGCACAGATGCAAGGATTAAAACTCCTCCCACTCGTCGTCATCAAAACTCGATAATTTCGCTGGCTTCGTTGTTTTAGCCGGTTTAGCGGCAGCAGTAGGTCTATTGGGATATGGGGGTTTGGCAGAATGAGTCACTGGCACAGAGCCAGACATGGTATCACCGACGACCGAAAAGAACGACACGACG
>JBNKFP010000034.1:0-16367 GCA_050289365.1 Cellvibrionaceae bacterium
ACCCGGCTCTGCTGTTAATTCGCCAATTGATGGAACCACTGATGGCACCTGTGCGACGCTTTATCCCGCCAACAGGAGGCATGGATTTCTCACTGTTTTTTGTCGGTATTTTCTTGATTGTCATGCGCATGATCGTAACGGGTATAGGCCAACAGATCGGGACGCCGTTTCAGTTGTTATTTGGCTACGGAGTTTAGAATTGATTGTTGTCATGAAGAACCGCCAACTCAGCTATAGGAAAATACATTAATCCATGGCTACCGCCCCATCCTCTCCCAGCAATTCCGTCGGCATAGTCTCCCCTCAGTGCTTGCAGTTTGACGAGCCCCTGCTGCTAGCCAATGGGCGCCTGTTTGGTCCCTACCAATTGATGATTGAGACTTACGGCAAACTGAACCAAACCAAAGACAATGCAGTGCTGGTGTGCCACGCGCTGTCTGGCCATCACCACGCCGCCGGTTACCACAGTGCTGACGATGCCAAACCCGGTTGGTGGGACCACTACATAGGCCCGGGTAAAGCCATCGATACTGATCGTTTTTTCGTGGTTTCACTGAACAATCTTGGAGGCTGTCACGGCAGCACGGGTCCGGTCAGCATCAACCCGGAAACTCAGCAGCCCTGGGGTGCAGACTTCCCCAATTTGCGCGTACGCGATTGGGTAAACAGTCAATACCGTCTGATGCAGCGCCTAGGGATAGACCAGTGGGCGGCGATCATTGGCGGTAGCCTGGGTGGCATGCAAGCCATGCGCTGGGCGCTGGAATACCCGGATGCCGTGCGCCATTGTGTGGTCATCGCCTCGGCAATGAAACTCACCACCCAAAATATCGCCTTCAATGAAACCGCTCGCCAAGCCATCCTATCCGACCCCAATTTCGCTGAAGGTCAGTATTTGCAACACAATTTAACCCCGGCCAAAGGGTTATCCGTGGCGCGGATGATCGGCCACATCACTTATCTTTCGGACGATGGCATGGGCCAGAAATTTGGCCGCGAATTGCGGTCAGGGAGTTTTGAGCAAGGGGTGGAGGAGCCGGTGGAGTTTCAGATCGAAAGCTACTTGCGCTACCAGGGCAACAGCTTTTCTAAGACCTTTGATGCCAACACCTATATATTGATGACCCGAGCCTTGGACTATTTTGATTTGGCTCGGGAGTATGGTGATGACCCTGTCACCGCATTCAAAGAATCCAAATGCAAATTTCTGCTCATCGCCTTCACTTCCGACTGGCGCTTTGCCCCAGAGCGCTCCAGAGAAATCGCCAATGCGCTGATGCGTGCCAACCGCGATGTCAGTTACGCGGAAATTGAATCCCCCTTCGGCCATGACGCATTTCTGGTACCCAATCAACCACGCTATGAAAGTCTGTTTCGACACTATATGTTGGGGATCCCTGTATCATGCGCCTAGATCAGCGAATTATAGAAACTTGGATCAAACCCGACAGCCGCATTTTGGATTTGGGTTGTGGTGACGGCACCCTGCTCAAATATCTTGCCGACAACAAGAATGTGTGTGGTTACGGCGTCGAGATCAATCCGGAAGGTATTCAGGCCTGCGTTGAAAAGGGCGTTAACGTCATAGAACAAAATTTGGATGAGGGTCTGGACAATTTTGCCGACAACAGTTTTGACACTGTCATCCTGTCGCAGACCCTACAAACCATGAAATACCCAGACAGGTTATTGCAGGAAACCACCCGTGTCGGCTGCCAAGCCATAGTCACGATTCCCAACTTTGGCCACTGGAAAGCGCGCATGCAATTGCTGTTCAGAGGGCGCATGCCGGTGTCCGATATTTTGCCCTACGAGTGGTACAACACCCCCAATATTCACTTTTGTACATTCCACGACTTTGAAGTGCTCTGTCGAGAGCAACAGTTAACCGTGGTCAAGCAGGCAGTTGTGGTGGAAAAGAGCCCCATGCGGGCTTTTTGCAAACTCAACCCCAATTTATTTGCGGAGACCGGGTTATTCCTGGTGCGCCGCTGAATCAGTCCTACCGGAGTCAAAATGAACCGCTATATTCACTGCATCATGGGATTGCTAATGATTTTGCTGGCCCCCTGGAGCACGGCAAACGAACTGACCAATATCGGTGATAACAGCCGCGAATTCGGTCCCTACACCGTTCATTTCAGCACATTTAACAGTAATTTTTTGCAACCAGATATTGCCAATCTGTACAATTTGGTGCGCGCCAAAGACCAGACTTTACTCAACATTGCCGTTAAAGAAACCGCGACTGACCAAGCCGTTTCCGCTGTGGTCACTGGCACCGCAAAAAATCTAATGCAACAGAGCAAAACCATCGATTTTAAAACCATCCGCGAACAAGACGCAGTCTATTATATCGGCGCCATTCGTCACGACGATGAGGAGCTGTTCCACATTGACATCAGTGTCACGCCCGATGGCCAAGAGCAAAGCTATCAGTTCCGTATCACTCGCAAACTCTACCGAGATTAACCATGTCAACGATCGTTTTGGCCAGCAGCAATCGCGGCAAGGTTGCCGAACTGCAAAATCTATTGGGTGAGTTAAGCTATGACATAGTGCCACAAGGGCAATATCAGGTACCGGATGCAGACGAAACGGGCCTCAGCTTTGTCGAAAACGCCATTCTCAAAGCGCGCAATGCATGCCAATTCACTGGCTTACCCGCCATTGCTGATGACTCCGGTATAGAGGTGGATGCCCTTGACGGTCAACCGGGGATATACAGCGCTCGCTACAGCGGTGAGCACGGCGATGATACAGCCAACAATGAAAAGCTGATCGCCGCTCTGCAGAATATCGAACTGGGCCAGCGCACTGCGCGCTACCAATGTGTGTTGGTTTATTTGCGCCACGCGCAAGATCCGACGCCACTGATTTGCCAAGCGGCGTGGGAAGGTATCATTTTACAAGCGCCACAAGGTGAAGGCGGCTTTGGCTACGATCCCCTGTTTTGGCTCGAAGAGTTGCAATGCTCCGCCGCCGAACTGGCACCTGACCATAAAAATCGAATCAGTCATCGCGGCCGCGCCCTGCAGTTACTGCACCGCCAATTACAGTTGTTGCGCAACCGCACGCCGTGACGCCACCACCACTCAGCCTCTACATTCATATCCCTTGGTGTGTTCGCAAATGTCCCTACTGCGACTTTAACTCACACCAGGCAGATCGCATTCCGGAAGACGCCTATGTACAGGCACTGACGAGAGATCTTGAACTGGACCAAGCCCTGGCCCAAGGCCGCAAACTGGAGTCCATATTTTTTGGTGGCGGCACACCCAGCTTATTTTCAGCCAAAGCCATTGGCGAGATACTGCGCAGCGCAGAACAGCAAATTGGCTTCCAAGCAGGCATAGAAATCACCCTGGAAACCAATCCTGGTACCGCGGAATACGACAATTTTTTGGGCTACCACGATGTCGGGGTCAACCGTCTATCCTTTGGCGTGCAAAGCTTTCACGATCATTTATTGCAGCGTCTTGGTCGCATACACAGTGCCGACGAAGCCCAACACGCTTTTGCTCTGGCGCGCAAAGCCGGGTTTGATAATATCAACCTGGATTTAATGCACGGTCTTCCGCAGCAAACTCTCAGCGAAGCCATCTCGGATCTGCGCAGTGCTTGCGCCCTTCAACCCGAGCACATCTCCTGGTATCAATTGACCATCGAACCCAATACCGTCTTTCACTCCGCGCCACCCATTCTGCCCGACGACGACACCCTGGACGACATCAACGCCCTAGGCTTAGAAGTCTTGACGCATGCCGGCTATGCCCAGTATGAAATTTCTGCCTACAGCCAACCGGACAGGCAGTCTCGCCACAATCTGAATTACTGGTTATTTGGTGACTATCTGGCCATTGGCGCCGGCGCTCACGGCAAAATCAGCCAGCTCCAAGGGGATATTATTCGCTATCAAAAGACACGGATGCCTAAGGATTACCTAGCAGCGCTCAATCCTCGTTGCAAATGGACGGCGATTCCAAAACAGGAACTGAATCTAGAATTTATGATGAATGTTTTGCGGTTAAATGAGGGGACAGACCTGGATTGTTTTGAACAGCGCACCGGCCTGAACCGGATCCAACTGAAACCCCATTTGCAGGTACTCATCGACAAAGGCTTGCTCAATGATACCCCAGATCGCATCCAAGCCAGCGCTCTTGGGCGTGCATTTTTAAACGATACCCTAGCGTACTTCTCGGAAAATTAGAAAGATTGGCTTAAAACACCGATCGAGCAACCCTTTGCTTTATAGAGCACACAAAGATAGTAATCGCTCACACCAACCCATTCCCCCGAACGGTAAGGATGAGCTGGATACTGTAACGGAAGCCCGGGATAAAATGCGGAATCAACTGCCAGAAGATTTTCCTCGCCGCCAAATAATGGCCCTGGTGTTGAATGCGGAAAAAGAGGAGAAGCTCAAACCCCGCGCAAGCAATTAGCAGCAGAAGCCGCCAACCAAGCTAAAAGCCAGTTTATCGCTACGGTAAACCACGAAATAAGCCCCCATGAACGGTATTGTGGGCATGATTGATTTACTGGACCAATTCGGTTTAATCAACAAACAAAAAACTCAGCCTGGATATCGTCCGAAAACCCGGTCAATCTCTGCTGGCGGTCATCAACGACATTTTGGACTACTCCAAATTGGAGACCCACGACCTCACCCTAGACCAACAAGAATTTAATTTAGAGGAGCTGTTGGATGAATTTGTCCAATTGTTTTCTGCCACTCTGATGGAACATAAAAATTAGGCAAACTGAAGTACAAAGCGAAATTTGCCAAGGACGGCCAGGAAGCTTGGCAACGGGTGCAAAAACCACTGTTTTGATGTGATTTATATGGATTGTGATGTACCAGTAATGGTTGATTTGAGGCGACGCGCCCTAAACGTCCAGGGAGAATCAACAAAACAGCAAGCACAGTCGCACTATTGCTCTCACCGCACATGTGCAAGCGGAACGCAAAAAGCACGTTTTTAATTGCGGCATGGACTACTAACTCAGCAAACCTACCAATCTTTATGACATACAACAGGCCCTTTCCGCAACGAGCCATGATACGCAACAGCAAACCGCATTGTGACAAATCTGTCATAATAATTTGCTATAAGGTTTCTCCATTTACATTTACCAATTTGGCATATTCAAGGTTACGTAAATGGAACTCTACGAAGAAAATTACCCTCTAAGGTGCAACTTTCTAAAAGTCTAGTTTCCGCAACCGCGAAATTCGCCTAAAATTACTTTTATGCGTGACGTTTTCAATTGTAAGACAGCTCAATTTCCTGCCAGCCTTTCAATCAGTGACCACGCTCGCCAATCTTGGAATTCCGTTCACAATGAATGACTTCAGTGAAAATCTTTACGAACAACCGGAGCTAGGACTTGATTCACCCGATAACTATATCAATCGGGAATTGAGCCATTTGCATTTCAACCAGCGCGTATTGGCCCAAGCGCTGGACGAAACCCACCCCCTGCTAGAAAGACTGAAATTTTTATTGATCTTCAGCTCGAATTTGGACGAATTTTTTGAAATTCGTGTCGCAGGCTTGATGCAAAGTATTCGGTTTGAGCGAGAGGTTACTGGGCCAGACGGCATTCAAACCCGCGATGTGCTAAAGCTCATCAGCGACTTGTGCCATGAAAATGTAAACAAACAGTACGAAATTCTCAATGAAACCCTGATTCCGGCACTGGCAGCAGAGGGCATTCGGTTTTTAAGGCGCAGCCAATGGAATAGCGCTCAAGTGGAATGGGTAGAAAATTATGTGTCGCAAGAAATATTGCCGGTTTTGAGCCCGATTGGACTGGACTCAGCACACCCGTTCCCGCGCCTAGTCAATAAAAGCCTCAACTTTATTGTCGCTCTCGAAGGGAAAGATGCCTTCGGCCGCGACTTGGGTCTGGCCGTCGTGCCTGCACCTCGCTCATTACCGCGCATTGTCGCCTTTCCAGAACAGATCAGCGGCAAAAGCAATGACTTTGTTTTTCTCTCTTCCATGATTCACGCCCACGCCGACCTTCTGTTCCCCGGCATGACAGTAAAGGGGTGTTACCAATTTCGAATTACGCGCAACGCAGATTTGGATGTGGACATTGAAGGAATTGCCGACTTGGCGCGTGCTCTGCGCGGCGAATTGCACTCACGCCGATTTGGCAATGCTGTGCGCTTAGAAGTGGCTGACAATACTCCCGCCGAGCTAACCGACTTTCTGATTAAGGAAATTGGCTTATCAGAAAGCGACGTCTACCGGGTAAACGGCCCAGTGAATTTGAAGCGATTAATGCGCCTGCCCGCCATGGTTGGACGGCCCGACCTGCTCTATCCGCCCTTTACCCCAAGCCTGCCCAAAGGCTTCAGCCGCAAAGACAATATTTTCGAGGCCATTACCAAGCGAGACTACTTGCTACTCCACCCGTTTGAGTCATTTACCCCTGTCATTCAATTTTTGCGTCAAGCGGCGAAAGACCCCAGCGTGGTCGCCATCAAACAAACTCTGTATCGCACCGGCCATGAATCCTCAATCGTTGATGCATTGCTGGATGCAGCACGCAGCGGTAAAGAGGTGACAGTAGTGGTGGAGCTTCGCGCGCGTTTCGACGAGGAAGAAAATTTAGAGCTTGCCAGTCGCCTGCAAGAAGCGGGGGCGGTCGTGGTTTATGGTGTGGTCGGTTACAAAACCCACGCTAAAATGATCTTGATCGTACGCCGTGAAAATGGCTGCTTTAAGCGCTACTGCCACCTGGGCACAGGCAATTATCACAGCGGCAATGCTCATCTCTACACAGACTACTCGCTGCTGTCCGCTGAACCCGCCATCTGCGAGGATGTTCACCGTATATTCCAACAGCTCACGGGTATGGGGAAAACGGAAAAAATGAACAAGCTGTTTCACGCTCCGTTCACCTTAAAACGCCAGCTTTTGCGCATGATCGATGGCGAAGCCAAGGCAGCCCTTGAAGGCAAACCAGCACACATCATATTGAAGTGCAACGGCTTAACCGAACCCAAGGTCATCCAAGCCTTGTACAAAGCGTCTCAGGCCGGAGTTGATATCCGGCTCATCATCCGCGGCATGTGCTCCCTCAAGCCCGGCATCAAAGATATTTCCGAAAACATTCGAGTGTTCTCCATCGTAGGGCGTTTTTTAGAGCACACCCGCGTCTATTACTTCGCCAATGGCGAACCCACGGTCTATTGCGCCAGCGCAGACCTGATGGAGCGTAATTTGAATCGACGAGTAGAAACCTGCTTTCCGATCGAACAACCTGAACTGGCGCAGCGTGTTAAACAAGAATTAGAGCTCTACTTAAATGACGGCCGTCAGCGCTGGGAGCTAATGGAAGAGGGCAGCTACATTCAGGTATTGGCGCCGGATTCTCCATCTGCACAGTCAGAGCTTCTGCGCCAATTGACCGGCCCTCTGCCCAGTAGTAGCTCATCTTAAGGCGATTCGCCCATATTTCAGCAGTAAATCGGAGGCAAACGATTGAAGCGAGCCGCAAACGCCCCATATAGATCAGTAAGCGCAAACTGCAAAGTTTTGCTAGCTTAATAATTAATCAATTCAATATAGCCACGTTGGCCAAAAGAGTTCACAGCGACACATTGCTAACGCAGCTAAGCGCCGATTTATTGATCTGGGTATTGTAACCCTCCATACCAGTGCTTAGAATTGGACGATTATGCCTACAGCCAGTCCGGAGAAACGAAGTATGAGTAATATTGTTAACGTAACCGATGAGACCTTTGAACAAGAAGTCCTACAATCAAACTCACCCGTATTGGTGGACTTTTGGGCACCATGGTGTGGCCCGTGTAAAATGATCGCCCCGCTGCTAGAGGAACTATCAGAAAAATACGCTGATAAGATCAAGATTTGTAAAGTGGATGTCGATGCGAACAAGGAAACACCAGCGAAATTTAACATTCGTGGCATCCCCACCCTGACTATTTTCAAAAACGGCAACGCCGAGGGTACGAAAGTGGGTGCACTTTCGCGGGCACAACTCACCGACTTTATTGACTCGAACGTTTAGTCAGCTGTGCTGAGCGGGTTTAAAGCGATCCGCTCAATATTTTTTAAAGTGAAGCTTTGCACTTGCGCTGTTTTATGGCTATACTGATTCAAGCTAGTCGGTCCAGCTATTCGCACATCCTTCCCGCCGGCAATCTCCCCTTAGGTTTTCTGCTTGTACGATGTGTGAATACTCTAAATAGTCGAATCTTTTGTTTCAGCGTGCGATTTTCCTCGATTTGTTTCCTGTGACTATAATTAATTCCTAGCGAAAAATGGCATGTTGAATAAAACATGCAGCGGTTAAATATCCGCAGAGCGGCAAATATCCAACGATTAACTATAATGCAATTAGCCGCGAAATCATTGAATACACATTTAACTGAATTTTCACTGAATCAATAGAAAAATCGAAGTAACGCGCACAACTCCCGCGTAGCCCAAACTGAAAATTGGATAAAACGGTAACAATTTAGAATATTTCGCTTGCTTAACACGCCGTGGTAGTCGCTTTAACTCGCGTGGATAGCGTACACAGTATGTAAAAACCAACCCCTATACCACCACAATTTTGAAAAGATATACATCATCAAAAACACGGTCACGAAACAGTGCTGACAGCGTCTCTTCCGAGTCGTCTTCCTCTCGCTTGTGCACCTGCAATCAACCTAAATAATTAATACGCACATGAACCTAACCGATCTAAAAACCAAACCCATCGAAGAATTAATTGAAATGGCCAGTAATGTTGGCCTAGAAAGTCTCGCTCGCTCGCGCAAGCAGGATGTGATTTTCAACCTGCTTAAGCGTCATGCGAAAAGTGGTGAGGACATCTACGGCGATGGGGTTTTGGAAATTCTGCAAGATGGCTTTGGCTTCCTTCGCTCTGCGGGCTCATCTTACCTCGCAGGCCCAGATGACATTTACGTCTCACCCAGCCAAATTCGCCGTTTCAACTTGCGCACCGGCGACTACATTAGCGGAAAAATACGCCCCCCAAAGGAAGGCGAACGCTATTTTGCGCTATTGAAAGTAAACGAAATTAATTTCGACAAGCCTGAAAACTCCCGCAACAAAATCCTCTTCGAAAACCTTACCCCACTTTTCCCCCAAGATCGTATGGTTCTGGAAACCGGCAATGGTTCCACCGAGGATTTAACCGGTCGTATCATTGACTTGGTTTCGCCAATCGGTAAGGGGCAGCGCGGACTCATTGTGGCGCCGCCCAAAGCGGGTAAAACGATTATGATGCAGAATATTGCCCAGGCGATAGCGCGCAATAATCCGGAAACCTATTTGATCGTGTTGTTGATTGATGAACGTCCTGAAGAAGTAACAGAAATGCAGCGCTCTGTGCGTGGCGAAGTGGTTGCGTCTACTTTTGATGAGCCGCCCTCACGGCACGTACAAGTTGCTGACATGGTTATTGAACGAGCTAAGCGCTTGGTTGAGCACAAGAAAGACGTGATTATCTTACTGGATTCCATAACGCGACTGGCGCGCGCTTACAACACCGTAATTCCATCCTCGGGCAAGGTATTGACCGGTGGTGTGGATGCTCACGCACTGGAAAGACCGAAACGCTTTTTTGGTGCAGCGCGAAACATTGAAGAAGGCGGCAGTCTTTCCATCGTTGCCACAGCTTTGATCGATACCGGTTCCAAAATGGATGAAGTGATTTACGAAGAATTTAAGGGAACCGGCAATATGGAATTGCATTTGGATCGCAAAATTGCTGAAAAACGTATCTACCCTGCCATTAATATTCGTCGCTCTGGAACGCGTCGCGAAGACTTGTTGATGAGCGAAGGCGAATTGGCGCGAGTTTGGATCTTACGCAAATTATTAAATGATATGGAAGACGTCAACGCCACCGAATTTTTGGCGGAGAAATTGAAAAACTTCAACACCAATGATGAGTTTTTCCTATCGATGAAAAGTAAATAATTTCACCGTTTGATTTTCAATATAACCGCCCCTTGAGGGCGGTTTTGTTTTTTGGCGAACCATGAACGATTTACGCGAATTCATTCAACTACTCGAAGACCGCGGTCAACTTAAGCGCATATCACACTCTATTTCACCCAACCTGGAAATGACTGAGATATGTGACCGCACTCTGCGTCAACAGGGACCCGCCCTGTTGTTCGAAAATCCAACCGGTCACAACATGCCAGTACTTGCCAACTTGTTTGGCACGCCTGAACGCGTCGCCTTGGGCATGGGTCAAACATCGGTTGCCGCGTTAAAAGAAGTGGGCGAATTGTTGGCATTTCTCAAGGAACCGGAGCCACCGAAAGGTTTGCGTGACGCATGGGAAAAATTGCCGATATTTAAACAAGTATTGAATATGGCCGCCAAGGAAGTGCGCAAAGCGCCCTGCCAAGAAGTCGTATTCAAAGGCGACCAGGTTGATCTATCGCTGTTACCCATACAGACCTGCTGGCCGGAAGATGCTGCGCCACTCATTACTTGGCCCTTGGTGATCACTCGCGGTCCCCTAAAAGAACGCCAAAATCTGGGGATTTATCGCTTACAAGTCATTGCTAAAAATCGCGTTATTATGCGCTGGCTGAGTCACCGCGGTGGCGCTTTGGATTTCCGCGATTGGCAACAACAACACCCGGGAGAAAACTTTCCTATATCGGTCGCGCTCGGAGCAGACCCGGCAACCATTTTAGGTGCTGTGACCCCTGTACCCGATACTCTGAGCGAATATGCTTTTGCGGGATTATTACGCGGTCAAAAAACGGAAGTTGTAAAAAGCCTGACGAACAATTTACAAGTGCCAGCACGTGCGGAATTTATTTTGGAAGGCTATATTGCTCCCGGAGATACTGCGCCGGAAGGCCCGTTTGGCGACCACACAGGTTACTACAATGAAGTAGAACACTTTCCGGTCTTTACCATAACGCATATCAGTCACCGCAAAGATCCGATTTATCACAGCACCTATACCGGACGCCCCCCGGACGAACCGGCGATATTGGGTGTTGCCTTAAATGAAGTTTTTGTCCCCATTTTAAAAAAACAGTTTCCGGAAATTGTCGATTTTTATTTACCACCGGAAGGGTGTTCCTACCGCATGGCCGTCGTCACCATGAAAAAGCAGTATCCCGGCCACGCTAAACGCGTAATGATGGGCGTGTGGTCATTTCTCCGGCAATTCATGTATACCAAATTTGTCATAGTGACCGATGACGATGTGAATGCACGGAACTGGCAAGACGTGATCTGGGCAATCACAACGCGCATGGACCCCGCGCGCGATACAACCATTATCGAAAACACACCAATCGACTATTTGGATTTTGCCTCGCCTGTTGCTGGACTCGGCTCAAAAATGGGTTTGGACGCAACCCACAAGTGGCCGGGAGAAACTCAGCGCGAGTGGGGTAGAGCGATAGCGATGGACTCATCGATCATAGAAAAAATTGATAGTCTGTGGGATGAATTAAATATTTTTTAAGAATAGATAGAGCGTTTCCTTTAGCGCTCTATCAATTTTCGCAAAATTAGAAACTGTATTGCAAATCAAAATAAATTCGGTCGGTTTCTTCCAGATCCTGTTCTTTGTTGCGATCTGGGCTTCCTGTATCTTGAAGATAGTTAACCACCTTGGCGTAGTTAAAACTGGCCCGAAATGAATTTTTCATCGCGAACTTCAGCCCTAAACCGATATCGGTTACGCCTAACCAGGTACCCTCACCGGACACAGGAGGTGACGCGTCACCATAGGCCGCCTCGTAAAAAACATAAGGTTGCAACATATCACTGAGCTTTTCGCCCCCAAAATCCCAGGATAAAGATTTAGGCCAATTAAAGACCCAGTCAACTGCACCGTATATTCCCGCATCCGCATTGTATTGATTAATGGATAAGGCACGCATTTTATTAGGTCCGGCCAAACCAAACTGACTTATAGATGGAACCGAACCTTCCGCATATTGCCCAGACAACTTAAAAACCGCTCGCGTTTGAACGTTCGTAAACGGAAATTTAACAAATTTTAGAAACGAATAATTGGCCGCAAAAATAGTTTGATTTTTCTTCTGATTGGCCCCTTGCCCATCAATAAATTCACCATAGGTAATGCGCATCCCACCTTGATGTAAAGCGCGTATTTTTTCCAGCAGCACATCAAAATTAAATACTAGGTCAATATTTCGCACCTGCGAGTCCAAGTCCCCTTGAGCAGACGTGTTTGTGTTGGGGTTCGCTATATCTGAACCCCGTTGAACAATTTCTTGCTCTATATCTGTAGCCACTTCGGATGCGCGCAATTCCAATGAATAGTTTTGCACTCGACTACGCTGCAAAATGAAATTCAAGCTTGTATCCACAACAGTCGATGTCCCAGTGACACTAAACCCTGTAATCGAGTTGCTAATAAAATCATTCGTCGACCCGCCAACTGTCCATTTCCCCTTTTGATTAAATACGGGAATACCATAGTGAAGGGAGCCATAAAGAGAGTTAGACGGATCCATTGTCGCCAATAATCCCATATGCAACTGATCCCCAAAACCCACAGGATTTGACCAGTACACGTCAGCGTACATACGATATTCACCGGTATTTTCAGATCCGTGATTATCAAATCGTAAATTAGATGAAAATAAATCCTCATCCAATACATTGATACTTAACTTGGTATCGCCGACCTGTGAGCCCGGCTCAAAAAAAGCCTGGGCCGAAAGTCCAGGCAAATCATTAACGAAAAACAGTTTCTCTTCAATAACATCGGCTTTTACCGGCTTATTAATATTGTGTTCGAAAATTTGGGTGATGGTCTCTTTGGTATAGCGATGATTGTTATGCACTTTGACTTCACCTAAATTTCCCAGCAACAGGGTTAAGTTGACTACCCCGTCGCGAACACGCTGTTCTGGGATATAGGCTTTAGCCAGAATAAACCCGCGCTCTCGGTAATAGCGAGTAATGGTATCAGCTACCGCTTCAACCATCCCCAGAGTGACACCACGTCTACGACGCTGATCTCGAATCAGAAAGACTAAACGCTGCAGATCCAACGGGCTGACGTGATCGCCTTGAGTTTCCTCTTCGATATCAGCAATCAGATCAGATATTTCGCTGACCTCGTCTAAGGTATAGCCGGACTCCAGCATTTCTCCCTCGCCCATCATGTCAAAGCGGATACCCTCAACCAGATCCATTAGTGAGCGGCGAGTGATCCCCAGCTCTGGGTACTCCACTATGCCTTGCACACGAAATTCCGTGATATTGAGTCGTGGGCCAGCCATTGGATCGGGATCGCGGTCGCGAATTGGAGGGATATCTAAATCTTTCAACATGGAATTCCGTTCCATTTCAGGCACTTCAGTGGTGTCCGGCATTTCTAAAAATCCAGCATTTGCAACCTGATTCAGGCACAAAAAAACGGCCATCACCAGCAATCCTAATGGTCGAAAATACGGTCTAAACATGTAGCTTAAATCCTTAAATGTCATGAGCTCCGTTTGCGGAAGAAATATTCTTATGGTGCTGCGCCTTGGTTTTCATCTCCGATAATGCTCCGATGACAATTCGGGGCATTATCGGTCCACAAGGATTATTCAGCAGACTCTTCATCAAACACGTCTTTATCTTTTTCATCTTCATCGAAGCGTTGGTCTACCGGCAAAAGCAGAGAAATGTCATTGTAAAAATAACTTTTCACATTCGCGAACACGGCGGGGTTTAAATCTTCGAGAGGTTCAACCGTTAAGATTTGGTCTTCGAATTTATAGCTGGCAGAAAAGTGCAGTTTCGCTTCCACACCCGGGCTCAAAAACAGTTCGCCGCCTTGCGCCATAGCGTTCACTTTGAGAGTATTGGCGTCAATGCGCATACCTTTGGCGTCACCAACTTTACCTTGTTCTGCAAACAGTAACACATTGTCAGACGTTACGGCTGGAGCTGCAGTATCACCCGATTGACTGAGATCACCCTTGTTTAAAGCCAGTACGACTTCACTGTCGCCGGTGGCGTTTTTTGCCGATACGGCTTGACCATCCAACACCACGTTGCCGTCATTGACCAAAGAAATATTACCGTTTTCCGTTTGCAATTTGCTCACCACCACGTTGCCCTGATTGCGAATTTGCAAATCACCTGATTGGGTAGCCGCGTCGATTGCGCCCACATTGGTTTCTATGGCATCACCATCACCCACACCGGTGGCGATTGACGTGACTAAATTGCTGGCAGAGACGTTGTTACCATCACCGTTAGCGTCCTTTAATCCACCCGTTGTGGTTGCCACATTCACAGTACCGGAAGCGACAACGTCCGCAATAACGACATCACGGCCAGCGCTGATACTGACATTCCCTTCATTGAGATCGATTTTGGAAGTGGACCCCATCACCACGTCGCCATTGACTCCTGCTGAAAGGCTCACTGAGCCCTGATCGGATGTGATGTTGCCCGTTTGATTGACCGAGCCGCTAGCAGCGCCAATCGTCACGCCCGAACTGGCACTGATGTTTTGATTGACGTCTACCTTGCTTCCACCATCGATATTCACTTGTCCTTCAGTAGCCCTGACATCACCACCCAGGGTCACCTGGTCGGCCTCGATCACCACCGATGTACCGGTCATGGCGGCGGAGGTTTCGACGCTGTCTGTGGCTTTGATGCGAATGGCACCAAACTCCGATTCAAGCACGCTGTTGACGCTCATGGAGTAATTGCCGCTGACAACATTAATGTCACCGCGACTGGCATGCAGGCTGCCGCCGGTAACAACCAATTCTCCACCGGTCAGAGTCACGGAATCCGCGTTAACATCTTGCACCTGCAAATTGCCGCTGGCGGAGATGGTAACGGTGTTGCCGCGAATGCCCATGCCGTCGGCCACAATCAGATTGCCATTGGCCGCTGAAGCAGTAACATCGCCGCCGGACTCAATCGAACCGTTTTGGGTTATGGAGGTGGACGAATTCAACGATGTTGAGCGGCCACTAAGGATGCTACCGTCTTGTACTATGAGGTTCGCGTTAATATCAATATCACCGCCACCCAAGGTATTGAGATTGCCACCCAACAACGCAGAACCTGAGTTGGCGTCGAGGCGTATTGCGTCAGCAATTAAATCACCATCGACCTGAATCCCGAGCGCGTCCAACCACAAATAGCCGCGGGTATTCGCCGCGATCAATTGCAGTGCGTTTTGATCCACCAAACTCACATTGCGCGCATCGACAATCGTGACACGGTTAAAGTCGTTCAGCGGGTTTTCCATGACAATGTCATTGACTGCTTGCAACGTGGTATCACCACTGACGTTAACCATACCGTCAGCGGTGATGCCCCGCTGACCAACAAGATCAAGATTATTGGCAGTCAAGGCCGAGATATTCACATTGCTTGCATTTTCCCACTGCGCATCGCCATGAGCATCAATTCGCACATTACCACTGATTTGGTTGGCGCCTAACAAGAAAATATTTCCAGCGTCAGTAGCCACACTAAAATCATCCGCCGCAGTCACTGCGGCGCTATTGGTTAAATCGCCATTAAGCAGTCTCAGGTCGATTTCTCCAGTACTCAGAAACTCTGCCAAATTAAGTCCATTTTGCTCTTGCAGAACGATATCGCCGAGACCATTGCGCACCAACAAATCAACGATATTGGTGCGAATCCGTGCGCTGACAGAACCCACATCGCCCGTATTCTTTAACAACAGCTCATTGGCGCTTATGGAGGTATTTGCGGGATCGTTAGTAATCACCTTGGCATTGCTGAGCGTTAATCGATTGGCAATGACTAGGTTATCCGCGATCTCAATGGTGTCATTGGCCGAGCCACTGACCAGCAAATCTTGTTTGCTGCGGTACTGCACGGTGCCGCCACCGTTCACACTAAAGCCACCATTGATCAAGGCGATATTGTCCACGGCGCTGCTGCCCAATACTTCCAGTGTTTGAGCCTTGGTATTTTCGATCACATTGGCGAGGTTCAAATAAGAAACTGTGTAGTCGATATCCTGATCTCGGTATTGGAACTCACCACCCAGCGCACTGGTGGTGTGCTGTACGGTTGTTGAAGCCGCCGCACCAGACAAAGTCATAGAATCGGTACCGCTGCCGCCGTCAAATAGAGTACCGCGATTCATACCGGCGACGCTGACGTTGAACTGATCGTCACCCGCACCACCTTGCAAGGTGCCAACAATCACTCCGCCCTGCTGATCAAAGGTGTCATTACCGGTACCACCCGTGAGAATATTGAAATCCACAAAACGCACGGTGGTTTGACCATCACTGACTTCACCATCATTGATGCCATCGGCCAAACCGGCGCCATCTAAGTCGGCAATCGTCCAGACATTAT
>JBNKFP010000035.1:0-16221 GCA_050289365.1 Cellvibrionaceae bacterium
CGCATAACGTCAATGGCCAATTGCCGATCATCCATCACTACCGACTCGGTTAATTCAAATTCGAGCTTTTCCGGAGAAACATTACTTTCTGTCATAACCCGGCGAATATCTTTGAGTAAAGTGCGAGAATAAAACTGGCGAGCTGACAAGTTCACCGATATACCCTTGATCCCGACCTGGTCCAAGTATTGACTATGCTGGGACAAATCGAAACAAACCTGCTCCAATATCCATAATCCCAAAGTTTGAATGAGTCCAGTCTCTTCCGCTAGAGGGATAAATCGCACAGGGCTAATGGGACCATCTTCATCATCGAACCAGCGCATTAGCGCTTCTGCCCACACAGGTTCGCCACTTGGTGAGTACTGAGGCTGCAAAAATGTTTCCAGGGCTTGATTGCGAATGGCTTGTTTTAATTTTTGCTCCATTCGCACCGCTTCTCTCATTTCCAGATCCAATTTATAGGAAAAGAAATTGACACGGTTGCGGCCACCGCCTTTGGCTTCGTAGAGGGCCATATCCGCGTTGCGAATGAGATCTTCGACGATTTCACCATCGTTCGGGTAGAGCGCAACACCGATTGATGCGCCCTGTTCAATAGTATGATTACCGATCACAACCGGTGCATTGATGGCATCAAGAACACGCTTAGACAGACCCGTCACTTCTGACATTTCCGTTACAGGTGAGAGCATAATGGTAAATTCATCGCCGCCCATGCGCGACACGGCATCTTGTTCACGCACAGCAGCGCGAATACGTTTAGCCTGCTGTTGCAGCAACAAGTCTCCGCCTGAGTGCCCAAGCAAATCATTGACGCGTTTAAAATTATCCATATCCAGCATTAATACCGCTGCTCGAGCATTGGCGCGTTTGGCTTTTGCAATACCAAAACCCAATAAATCAGTGAAAAAACGGCGATTGGGCAACCCCGTTAGCGGATCGTAAAATGCCAACTTCTCTAATTCTTTTTGCGCGTTTTTTAATTCGGTTACATCTGCAACAGTACCAATAATCCCTTCAAGACCATTTACGCCTCGCAGGGGCGCAATATTTTCCATGAGGAATTTAGGCTTACTGAAATGACCCGGTTGAAACCGATATTCCACCAGTACTGGCATATTTTTTTGAAGTGCTCTGTCCCAACTGGTGTGATACAGATCCAAATCATCTCGTGATATTCGATTTTCATGCGTTACCCAGGCATCGCTGTCACCCACGGTTTCAGTGATTTTGTACCAACGATCATTTGCGTAGACAAGATTACGCTCACGATCCAGTTGGAAAATACCAATTGGCGCATGGGCCGTTAGTGTGCGGAATCGATTTTCGGATGCTTGAAGAGCTAAATTCTCACTGGCCAAATTATCCAGCATGCGATTAAACACTTCGACCAGTTCACCAATCTCATCATCACTGTTACGCGTAGCGCGACGCGAAGAATAAGAATCCGCTACCAACGCCAGAGCGGTTTCATGTAGTTCTTCCAGAGGGCCAGCGACTGTCCGAAAAATTCTGCGTGTGACATACAACCCCAGCCCTAAAATACACAAAATCATAATGATTGTCGGCAGCAGAAAGAGCGTTACGCCTTCGGAGATGTATTTGGAATTAGCGACCACAACGATGGAGCCCGCCAAGGTTCCATGCATCCACAGCTGTTTACCAATAACGATACCGGAGGTGTAATGAGATAGCTGTCCAGATTGAGCGGCAGAGTCACAGCGGAGTTCGACTCCTAGCCGGCGGTAAAAGCTAAACAAGCTGCCATCTGCACCGTAGAGACAAACAAGATCAACATAGCGCTGAAATTTAGCCGAGGCTAGGTTTTTTTCAGCATTTTCCTGGTTGCCAAATTCCAATGCAGCTAGAGATCGATTGCCAAGTATATCGGCAATCACATTCATATCCTCGGTCAACTTACCTTTGGTCTGACTGATTTGCACAAGGGTCAGAACCACCAGGATACAGACCAGGATGGCGGCCAACATACCAAACATGGACTTGGTGATTTTTTTGCGAAATGTCCTGTGGCGAATCGCTTCGGTCATAATCTACTTGCGTACCTCAGAAGCCAATTCCAGTAACTGAGCATCTAACAATACTCCGGTTTGTTTGGCGCGCGCCAAATTAACGCCAAAATTGACCTTTTGTTTACGCAGGGTGAGATGAATTATGGGTTTGCTCGAAAGTTCCTTACGACAACCGTCGCACACACTCAACATTGCTCCGGCGTCGGCCTGAGCCAGCAGTGAATCGAGATCGGCAGAAGCGACCCCCTCACCGAGAACAACAACGTGACAACTGGAAATTTCTGAAGCTGGGACCGACTGAACACTGAGCCCCTTCCCGGCAATTTTGCGTTCGCCGTTAACGGGCAGTAAATAATCTTGAGAGGTTGGCTTGCCCACAAGACAGACATTGAGACTTGTGGCGTCATTGTATTTTTCAATATTAGGCCAAGAAGTAAAGCGCATAATGCCGACAATAATCGCCGCACGTAATTTGGCTTCCGTTGCAGTCACGGCAAAAGCAGGGGGCACAAAAACCCCAAAGACACAGACAAACACCAACAAGCGGGATGTGCGTCTCAATGTACTTAATGCAAAGTGCCGCATAAGGGCACTCCATCTGACCATGCCGCTCCTCATTGATAACGCTTAGGATAAATCCCAGGCGCCCCCACGTGACCTAAAAGGAAATCGATACAAAACAGATCGTGCCAACTCACCTACGGCTCAACCCCACACCTAAATTCCGGTTCATTCTAGTGCTATACGTTTATGCCAAAACGACGATGAAAATGGATTTGAAAACCGTGTACTCGGAGGCCTTTTTATCGATTTCTTTAGCCTCTCGGGTCCAAATTTACTATAAGCTGCCGCTGCAACAGCCTAGTGACCTCACCCTCAGATTAGCTCATTCTGAATCCATGTGCCAGCTTGAGATGAGACGTACAGCCGCTGAAGCTCAATTTAATCAATATTCACAACAAACCGTATTTCATCCTCTCATAATCCTCGGTTATAGGCGTGCTGAGCTGTTCAGAACCTCGATATTTTGCGTTTATTTCACCATTGAGAATACAGAATCAATAACCCGTTATCCGAACAGCGAGGCAAACTCGTTTCACCCATAAAAAAGGGGACCTGAAAAAGTCCCCTGTCTCGCATTGGCATAAAAAACTAGAACACCGTTGACATTGCAGCTGTTATTTGGCTCATGGCTTCATCGTTAAAGAGGACGGAGTGCTCCTTCATTTGCGGTAGAGACCGATACCCCATGCGCACATAGGGTGCCGAATCCTCAACCGTTTCCACAAAGATAAACGGCGCCATTTCATTTTCGCCGACGTCGGCCATATGCGCGATTGAATCCGGAATCATAAATTCAATCAAGGACGTATTCCCCACACTGGCGATTACCGCATCTATCGTTGCCAATTGTGACGGTGCAGATTGCACAGAATCATGGTTGAGGCGCATGATATTTAGCATCAAACCCGTGCCATTCTGAGTGCCATCGGAACTGACCAAATATCCGACAACTTCATAAGAGCCGGCACTGTCTTCGGCATCGCCAAGGTGTATAGAACCTTTTAAGTTCGCTGAAGTATCACCAGCTATGTTAATCACATCATCCAACGTAGTGGCAGGCACTGGACCATTGGCACCCCATTCTATTGCCACTATATTGTCGCAATTTAAGGTATCGAAAACTGCGCCTGACTGATCGTAGCACTCGAAACTGTATGACAAATCCACATTCACAATCTCTGCAACATAAGCCATAGCACCGCTTGCAAAAGCAGCGTCATCTGCCAATGGGCCGTAGCCATCACCCAACAAACTGCTCATGGTCACACCAGTCACATCAAACTCCGCAAACATTACATTGCGCTTGGCATAACTGATTAAAGTGCCATTTTGACTCGGTGCGATTACGGCTATATTACCATTGTCAGCAAATTCAACAACGCCGATTAAATCGTCAACGGTTTCTACGCCATTGGCCGTTAAATACTTATTCGAAGCAAGAGCATCACTAGAAGAATCCTCCCAAACTCGGGTGGATGGATTCCACAAAAATTGAGTCTCCAGACCCGTCGCCATAACATGCCCGTACTCGACATCACTTTGGTCATCTATCCCGTCGCCATTACTGTCATATGACCAAGCATCAGTCCAGTTGACTCCCGCGCTTAACACCGTCTGAGCATTGGCAGGCGCAGGCCGATTGGCCACCACACTGCCGCCCCCATCACAGGTGCCATTAGTGTGGATATCGGTGCTGGTGAAGCTGAACTGAATGTCAGTCGCAGAGTGCGTCACCGCAGAAGCGGTAAATCCGCCATCTCCCATCAACGACAGTACTCCCGATTGATCCATAAGGCCAAATAGACCGGGTTGGTCTTCGCCATCAAACGTCATAAAAACCTGGCTACCTTCCATATGGACTTCCAGTGTCATGGTGCTGTCCACCATCGCCACACAATCACCGAGCCCTTCATCAAATTCCATAGCATTGGCATTTGCTGTCAAGTCAGCTAAATAGAAACCGCTTAAATCAGGCAAACCGGTTAGATCACAAACGTCACCCAAGCCATTTAGGTCGGTATCAGCCTGGTCTGCATTGGGAACCAATACGCAGTTGTCTTCGTAATCCATCACTTGGTCGCCATCTAAGTCCGACATTTCCATAGGCGGTTCACCGCCGCAACTTTGTACAGACGGGTCACATTGCCAAGATTCCATATAAGCGACAATATCTTGCGCACAAGTCACATCACAGGTCTCGGGTGTGCCCTGCGGCATGGTCTGCGCAATGTAATCCACCAAATTAACTTGGGTGCCATTGACCATATAATCCATTTGCAGAGGAACAATTGGCGTAGTCCCTTTGCCATCGGCGCCATGGCACCCCAAACAGGATTTACTGCTATAGAGTTGCTCCCCAAGCACAGGATCTCCCATGGGTCCGCAGCTCTGTGTAGTCGGATCGCATGGAGGTTCGCAGTTCTGCATGGTTGGATCGCACGGTGGTTCGCAGTTCTGCACAGTCGGATCGCATGGAGGTTCACAGTTCTGCACGGTTGGGTCGCATGGAGGCTCGCAGTTCTGCATAGTGGGATCACAGCCGTCGCCATTTTCCGGTATGAGACGACTGAGGTCTGGGGCAAAGTTATCCAAGATATCCTGGGCAGCAATATCGTTAAATAACATCACAGGCTCAGGAACGCCACCTCTCACCATACCCATGCGCACCACAGATTGATTGGATTCAAGACCGGATTCAACAAACAGGAACACCTCTGCCATAGCCTCGTGATCCAATGTGCCGAGCAATTTCGCTGGCACCGCCAGATCCAAAACCGGTGTATTGCCAATACTCATCAAACTAACGGCTCCACCGCTCACCATTTCGGCAGCACGACCATCAAAGAACTCCTTCATAAAGGTCACTTTCAGGCCACTGCCAGTGGCCATACCGTCGTCGGACGATACCAACGCAATCAGACCAAAGTCTCCATTATCTCTACCGTGACCAAGGTGAAGTTTTACCGTATCTGCAGCAGTGCCCATGCCTACGACGTCATCAAGACTGATTGCTACCAACGGAACTTTAACGCCATTGGGATCCATCTCTTCGCCAATCACAACAATATTGGCGCAATTGAAGTTGTTCTGTACCCACGGATTATCATTGTTATCACAGTCAAATGCGTAGATGGGTTGCGACGCGGTCATGGTGCCGACAAAGAGTTTGGCTCCGCTGGAGAACACCAAATCACCTGGTACGCTAACCGCAAAGGCTTTTTCAACGATTTTGCGCACCTCGACGCCGTCGACCGCAAACCCACTCACATCCACGCTGTGTTCGGCGATACCAGCGGCTGAACCGTCCACGGTTGGTTCGATCATGACCGGCTCGCCATTGGCACCATATCCGGTGACTTTGAACAGGTCATCCAAGATTTCCACCCCTGCGTCCGTCAGGATCATCATGTCATCCATCGACTCAGCGGAATTATCTTGCCAAATGCTCTGCTCGAAATTCCAACCAAATTGTTGTTCAACATTGACATCATCGATCAAACCGTGATCGAACCAGGCTTCCACTGTGCCTTCTGGACTGAACCAGTAATCCGCTTCAAACCAATGAAACGCTGTGGAAGACAACTCTGTCGATTCAACAACGGGGGTCGGTAACACAGCATTGACATCCGCTGTGCCAGCACATGTTGTGGTGCCATCACCACTGTCGGAGATATCACTGAAATCAAAAGTGAACCCCGTACCAGGGGTGAACATACCTGGACCGGGTACAAAATTATCGTGGCCCAACAATTGGAAACCGCCGTTCGCATCAACCACACCCACTAGACGTGCACCTTCTTCGCCACGCACACCCATCAGCACCTGATTCCCTTGCATTTTCACATCCATTAAGAAAGTACCGGCTTCCATAGGCACACAGATCCCCTGCTCATGGTCGTATTCCTGCTGCTGATCATCAATCGGCATTAAGTCAACCATATAGACCCCGGACATATCTGGAATACCGGTTAGATCACAGGCATCTCCCAAACCATTCTGGTCTGTGTCCTGCTGATCCGCATTGGCAACTGCAATACAGTTATCGTCCATATCAAAGACACCATCCATGTCGCTGTCATGCATGTCATAACCACCCGGACCATAATCATTGGGCGAATATATGCGCACCACTATGTCAAAGCCTGTATCAAACAGTTCGAACGCGTAGTTCCCAGTTTCCGAGTGATAGTCGATAAATATCGGGTAGTCCTGCCCTCTGGGAAACTCGAACGAATCTTGTTCAAGTACATTGCCCGCATCATCGCAACAAAAGCTTAAGGTTGCACTGCTACCGCTGGTCAAGGCAATCATATAACTGGTTTCCGTGGCGCTGATATCGAGCATTGCCGTTCCGGCACCATCCAAATTAAACCCATTCTCGCCCAGGCCTAAAGAGAAGCTATCACCGGATTGGACACCAAAATCAAACAAGCTTTGCGGACAATCCTGACAGTCCCCTGGGCCTCCAGGACCACCGGGACCGCCGAATACTTCATACCAGCCAAAGTTGCCTTCACCGTTTTCCCACATATCCACGTAGATATTGAAGTGCTTGTCGCCAAAATTAAGGCCAAATTCGACGTGATATTCGGTTTCGCTGACACTGGCGGTAAAGCTTCCATCGGTGCCTGCAGTCAATTGCATTGGACCGCTTTTGCCGTACATTTCCACGCCGGCCAAATCGCTGGAGAACACAAAATTCCACATACCAGTGTCATAGGTGAGCGTCACATCGGTGACGGTATCGCCATTAATATCGTGTTCACCGCCAATAGGAAGGCGCGGTGGCGGCAAGAACCACGCGATTTTCATTTCACCGTCGCGTATAAATCGCACATCCATTTCCAGTGGCTGACCACTGTCGGTATCGATCATCACAAAACTGGGTGACATGACTTCATAGGTCGTAGATACGCTGCTGTCGTAATGACGACCTTCAGCGACCAAGGAGAAATTACCCCAAACTTCTAGATCACCATTGGGATTCATATAACTGTCGATTCCCACTTCCATAATGGCTTCGCCGCTGACGTTTTCGATCAGCTTATAGAAGCCAGACTTATCCAACGGAATACTGCTGCCTTCGCCAAAGCTGGCGAGAGCTTGGACAGCGGATGTTATGCCCAGACTCAAGCCGTCACCACTGACTTCAAAGAAGTCGATCAGAGTTGCGCCATCGCCACAGAAATCAGAGTAAGGGTCAGATGAAATAGCTCCACAGGAGGGGGGAATTGGATCCCCACCATTTGGACCATCCAATACCGCATTGAAGCCAACTGTGGCGTTCGCTGCCAACTGGCCGCCGGTGAGGTCTTTACGACCGCCATCCGCGCGCACATCCGTAACAATAGACCCCATCAACAAAGTCGCCTTAGGCTCACCATTGGGATCTGTCGCCTCCAGAGTGAACACGGTATTGGTGCCATCACACGGATCAGTACCAACCGCTGCATTGCCGTCTGCCATTTGCGTAAAGCACAGACTTTGTCCAGCTTGCAGGCGTATTTCGTTATTGACGAATCCACCGCCGGTCACGCCACCCGTGGTGATGATATCGTCACTCCAGGTGCTCATGCCGACAAACTCTCCGGCACTGTTTTCGAGAGTGGCGTTAAAGGTAAATTCACAGGTGCGACCGCTCAGCCAGGAAATTTCAAATTCAAATTTTGGCGCTATGGCTCGTCCGCTGGCATCCCGACCTGGGCTGTAAAAACCGATATTCTCTTCCGGGAAGAATTCCGTATCGCCGGGCAATGAGCCAGGACAGAACACCATCAATTCATAGTGAACCGCACCAGGGATGACGCTACCGGACAAAGTCAAAGGCCTGCCCACGTCCAAACTGGTGGACTCTGCAAAGCTGGTGGGCGCATCCGTTCCCGAAGCGACGGACATATCGGTTAACACCTGCACTTCGCTGGAGATGATCGGCACTGTGCGCATACCCAAAATGCTTGGCTGCGCTGGACAGTTTTCCGTTCCGCACTTAAATGGATTGCCGTCTAGGTCTGTTGGGGCGCGGAAATTGACGGTAAATTCAACATCCGTGCGATTGCCCAAGGCGCTCAAAATGGACTCCGGCACACTCACTTTGAACGCCACGTGATCACCCAATTTGCTGTGCAATGCCACGCTGACATCACCGTCCAAGGTGCGCGGAGTACATTGGTAATCCGTAAATTCACCCGTGTTGCTATCGACTTTAGGTGGCACACAAGTGAACAGAACTTGTTGTTCTGAACTACCCAAAAGAGCCCCTTTCACTGCGACAGATTGAATATCGCCAGGATAAATACCTTCTGTTTCCATCAAGAACGAACGCTCGACACCATCGACGCCGTCACTTTCGGCCATCATACCGATGTGTAAACCACCAACGGTGCCACCGCCTATAGGTCCACCGCTGCCACCACCACTCGATGGCGCAGCACCGGGGATGTTGGGGTCTGCGTCATTGGGGTCAAACAGAGCGGGAACACCATCGAAATCGGCATCAAATACAGTGCCAACCGATTGCATAGTTCCGTCAACAGAAACTTGTAGCGTCGGTAAGCCAGTGGGGCACGTCTCATTTTCGCCAAGGTCACTGTCCAAACACACGACATCTTTTTCATTGAGCTGACCGTCGCCTTGCAACGCAGCAAAATCCATCACTTCAAGATTGAGTTCGAAGTTTGCATAGGGGTCATCAGCAGGCAAATGACGCACAACGCGAGCGAGGTAAACCGGTGAATCGGCTTTGTCGGCCATATTGTCAAACACGGCAACAATATTGTTGTGTTTGAGCTGCGTCACCGCGCCAGCTCGGTTCTCGGGCATTGGAGACATGACATATTTACGATCGGTTTTGTTAAAGCTCAATTTCACAAAGGTAATCCCTTCGCGACCGGCGTCGATACGTACCGGTATGGAACTGTAATCCGGTGGGTTACCAAATACCGAATCGAAATCATCTGCGCCAGTAATATTTTCTTCAAAATGCTCGCCAGCGTAACGGAGAAATACCCCGGTCGTCGCATCTGCTAGCTGTTGATAACTCGCATCGGCGCCGCCAAAGGACACTTGCTCGGGTTCCAGCAAATCAGGGCCTTGATAAGCGTCTGGACGATGCAGAACCAACCAGTCACCATAAACCATGCTGTAGTAGCGTAAACCACCGCTATCTCCTGGAGTGGGTGCAGGTGCTGAATCAAACGCCGGTTCAGGAATAACGATTTCGCCCAGAGTATTAATCCGCGCAAAACCGAAATCCATAAAGGCTTGGCTGGTACCGGCGGCAACATCGTCAAAGACATCGATATAGCGCAGTTCCAACACCCAGAACTTGCCATCAACATCTTTCATTAAATACACACGATGTGGGTCGAAATTGGCAGGGTCAATAGCAATGGATCCCGCCATCAAGCTTGGTGTGGCCAGAGCACTTTCAATCAAGCTGCGGACCTTGGCTCCGACTATTGCACCCAAATCGTGGAAAGGCTCTAAATTAGCCGCAGGGTCGATGGAAAGGCTTAAAGCACCCGCTTCATAACCACCGAACACCGGGGCAAAAGTAACGCCTGAATTTGCTGCGGCCTGCAGCGCGTACCCATTTGCCGAACTCACCAACATAAAATCCATATCGCCTTGACCGGACGTTTGCTCTTGTGTCGATACAAAAATGGGCGCACCTGGCAACTCGAAATTAGACAAGTCGACGCCTTCAAGTCCTTGCGGTTGACCATTAAAGTCGTAGCGCATTTGGTCGACCATCAACCCCAACCCTGGGATCGCTACAAATTGGTTGTCTGGACCTATAAACAGAGGGCTATCTGACGGACAGAGATCAAGGTTGGGTACAAACCCATCCGCCCAGAAGAACAGCTCAGGCAACTCATTTTGGTAGCTGGCAATACTCAACCGCACCACATAATCGCGACCAAAATTTTCACCCATCTTGGTGGGAATATCGCTGAGGGTATAAGTACGACGAGTCGGACCATCACCGGTAACCAGAGACGAAGTCATAGTGACTGCGATGGGATCGCCTTTATAGAATTGTCCGGTACTGCTGTACTCCACAGGGAAAAGGGTTAACTCAAGGTTTTTACTGGTGTCTTGCGATTGCGGATCAACACCGTCAAAGCGCTGCACCGTACAGCTCATACTCATGATATCAGCTTGGGTTGCAAGACCATTATCACCTTGGAATTCGGTAATATCTTGCTCTTTAAATTCAGGGATCACAGGCAATACACCCACGCCACCCAAAATCAGCGGACGCAATTCGCGGAACAAGACACCATTGTCTACCTGCGTGATATTCAGCAGTGATGAGATCAATGTCGAAACAGTAACAGAGTCCCCTGCCTTTAAAAATTTGTAATTGCTGAAATTGGGTACCCAGCGGGTTTCCACGCCGTTAGCCCCGGTCAGCTCAAAGGCTTTGAAGTAACCAGCGGAGGTTTGCACGAGGAAATCGCTACGCAAAACGTAATCCAACAAAAACAATGCGGACCGAATATTAACCGAACTTTCACTGGTCAGAGTTCGGCCAAATAAAGTAGACGGCACAGCCGATGTTAAACCACGAGACACACGATCCCGCGCATTTTCGTAAGCGGGGGTCGGTGGTATGAGGCTCGTACCCAAAACCAGGTCGCGGTAACCATCGGCAGTAGCGGGATACACGTTTAACAGGGTGGCGATCAAATCAAACGCTTGGCCTTGAGTAAATCGTGCCCGCTCGATATTGGTTTGCACGGCATCCGGTGCAAATTGCGCGTAAAAGCCGACTTTTTGCGTCAATTTTTGCGCCGCTTCTGTTGCGCTTGCCCCTAAGGTCAAACTTAAAGCTTTTACTAATTCAGTACCATCTACGGTCTCCTTTCCACCGGTCAAAATTTCTTGACGGCCGGTAAAAACGGGGAAGCCTTCAGGCGTTAAGTTGACAATATCCCTCGCCCAGGTGAAGTTTTCTGCAATGACGCCAGCAAGTTGTTTAATTTGTACCGATGCATCACGTTTGCTGATTAACGTATTCTGTAAATTGAGTGAAACAATATTTGCGCTTTTTAATCTGCGATTCAATTCGTGATAGAGGTTCACCTTGTCGATTAAAGCAAAATCCGCTTGCGTGGGTGCAGCAGTGGGATTCGCAATACGACCAAACGCGTCATCGACTTCGGCTTGAAACGCTTCCATGGTTTGGTTGCCAAGCAAGTTTGTGACAACTTGATCAAAAGGCTCTGCGTAATAAAGTGGCGCCTGCGGAACACCGTTACCATCAAGTGCGCCGAGTGTGGCAGTGCTATCCGCCGTAAATTTGCTGCTGCTGTCCAAGGAGCCAGAACCCAGTTTAAACAAGCGGATTTCACGCTCACCTAATCCGCGACCACCGGGAACCGATCCGGTGGCAATATGGGGTGGAACAGGAAGCCGCACTGCAACAACCATGGCATCGCCCGCCTGGTTTTCCTCCAGCACCACAACTAAGCCCATGGACATAAAAAAGCTTTGCAGACCTTTTCTTAAGATGCGTTCTTTTTCCGCTTGCGCGGCGGCCAGAGCGTCTGCTGTAGATTGGCCACTCTCAATATTCAAGACAGTTTCTAGATTTCCACTTTCGGAAGCCGCTTCAATAGCGGCGTCCACTTCATTACTTACGTTATCCGTAAACGCTGCGGAAAGCCCAGCCAACAAGCCTTGCTCTTCACTCTCCAAAGAACCACCCAACGTACTATCCTCTTCGCCAACCAAATCATCAGCGGTACTGACAAGTGTTTGTGCTTGTTGAATTGCCGTCTCATCTCGCTCGATGGCATTAATCACCGTTTCCATTTGTTGAATCTGGGAGCTGTCCACAACCAAAGCGGATTCATCTTCCTGGCTGACAATGACCTGTTCTGGGGTCTGCCCTTCGGGGATTGTGATCACACTGTTGGCGGATTCCGAAATGACCCGCTTGATTTCCGGTACCACCGTGTCGATGACTGATTTCGACAATTGATCTACAGACGACTGGGTCAAACCCAAGCTCTTCAGCGATTGAATCGCATCACGAATTTGGGTAACAACTTGGCTCACCACGCGATGGACGATTGGATCAACCGTGACTGGATTGGGCTCATTATTTTCATCCACGTCAGCTGGATCCGCGATGGATTGAATCGCCAAAGCGCGTTTCACACCGTTGCGCTCGCGCACAATGAGCGCGCGCACCTGTAGCTGCCCCAAACTGCGGAAAGCCGTCATGATGGTGCTGTCAGTATCATTAGCTGTGATCAAACCTTTACCGAGCAAATACGCCCGAACATCATCAACTGTAACGGTGTAATTGCCATTCTCATCGGTAGGTACCGTGGCTATTGGTTCTTCGTAGTCCACATCCGACAAAAGAAAAATGGAAACTAACGCTCGTGAAGGCACCATCTCATCTCGAGAAAAATTGCCGTCACCACCGTCTTCTCCAGCTTGAAAGACTCCGCCACTGCCAGCTTCTGCCTGACCGAACAGGTCGGGGTCATAAACTTTGCGCACCACCGCTTTGCTTTGCCCTGTGTCGGTATCCGGGAACGTTTTTACTTGTCCACTTAGGGTTGTGGGGCTTGGTGCAATTGAACTGGAGCTGGATGAGACAGCAGAGCTGGTGCTCGTCGCGCTGGAAACGGCTGGGGAAGAACTGCTTGGTTGAGCAGGATTTTTGTCCCCGCCTCCGCCATTGCTACAACCGGTAGCAACAAGCAGAATTAAAACGGGCAAAAAAGGTTTTTTTAAACGAGCAAAAAAACGCTCAGAAAAAGGTTTTTTCGATTCCATAATCAGTTCCCAAACCGTATTTATTTATCGAATGAAGACACCCAAATAGGTGCCCTTCTTCACGTAGTAAAAGAGTATAGACAGGGAAATTAATCGTGAAACAATCGCCATTTTTCGATTTAGAATAGATATTTAAATTAATATATCTGCTGCACTAAAAGAGATAGAATAAAATGAAATCGGCGCCACACACCATGAAAAAGTCGAATTTTTAAACATCATTAAAGCAAAAAGCTATAAATTACCGGAAACTTACTGCACATTCGCCTAACAAAATGGGCGACAGAAAAATGGCACGCAGACACAATTAAGTTCAGCACGGCAATTTATTGGCAAAAATCGCACGGTATTTTTTAGCGAGTCCAAATCCGTAATAAAATCTTTTATAAAATTATTTTTAAGTCCTTCTCGATCTGTGAACTTTAATGACAATTTGCAAGTAAAATCCAATGCATATTGTCAATCAAAATAAGAAGGTGAGCACACACCCAAACACTCATAAACCTATTTTCTATTTGACACCATTTCAAATCGAGTACACATCATTAAGACTGGATTTATTCCAGAATCCATCGGAGGATTCCCAGGGGAATTGTGTTATTGCCCAATGCGGATAAGTGTGTACAATTGTCACCGTAGATACAGGCATGTCCAGGTCAGGCCTGACATCTGGAATACGCAAATCCATACAAGGAAGTGATATGTCTCTCGCTATAGTCCACACCCGCGCACAATTGGGAATTGACGCTCCTCCAGTCAGTGTTGAAGCCCATCTCTCCAACGGTTTACCGAGCTTTACCATTGTGGGCTTACCGGAAACCGCTGTAAAAGAGAGTAAAGACCGAGTTCGCAGCGCTATACTCAACAGTCATTTTGATTTCCCAGCCAAACGCATCACAATCAATCTGGCCCCGGCAGATTTACCTAAAGAGGGTGGCCGATTTGATCTGGCCATTGCGGTCGGCATACTCGCGGCTTCGGAACAAGTGCCGAAAACGCAGTTAGAACACCTGGAGTTAATGGGAGAGCTGGCGCTCTCCGGTGAGTTACGACCGATTAAAGGCTGCCTGCCCAGTATCATGGCCCTGCGCAACAGCACCAGAAAAGCTATCGTACCCGCAGCAAATGGCCCAGAGGCAGGACTGTGTCAGACCACGGAAACCTATATTGCAGAAAATTTACTCCAGGTGTGCGCTCATCTTCATCAGCGCCAACTGCTGCCCTCGGCAATCTCCCAAGCATCCGCCGATGTCCATTTTGATCGCGACTTAGCGGATATCAAAGGCCAGGCACAAGCGCGCAGAGCATTGGAAGTGGCCGCAGCGGGAGGCCACAATATGTTATTTTTTGGTCCGCCAGGTGCGGGGAAATCCATGCTCGCCAGTCGCTTGCCCAGTATTTTGCCAACACTGCCGGAGAGTCACGCTTTGGAGGTCGCAGCCATACACTCTATCGCTGGCCAAGATTGCCACAATGCTTGGCGTATCAGACCGTTTCGCTCGCCTCACCACACCTCATCGGCAGTAGCGCTCGTCGGTGGCGGCAGTCACCCCAAACCAGGGGAAATCACCCTGGCGCACAGAGGGGTTTTATTTTTGGATGAATTGCCGGAATTTCCTCGGTCGGTATTGGAAGTCCTGCGCGAGCCACTCGAAAATGGAGTGATTCATATTTCCCGAGCAAATGCCCAAGTCACCTACCCTGCTCAATTTCAATTAATAGCCGCGATGAACCCCTGTCCCTGTGGCTATTTTGGCGATGGCAACGGTCGCTGCCGCTGCACCCCGCAACAAGTCGAGCGTTATAAAAGTAAAATATCCGGCCCCTTGCTGGATCGCATTGATTTACATGTACCAGTACAAAGCCTGCCCATACAAGAATTGCAAAATGCCCCCGCAGGTGAAACCAGCTTAGCCGTGCTCGCTCGCACCAGTGCCGCGAAAAAATTACAATGGCAACGCCAGGGTAAAGACAACGCGCAATTAAATGGTAAAGAATTAATGCGCTTTTGTCGTTTAAATGGAGCGACTCAAACTTTATTGGCCACGGCCATGGATAAACTGCAGCTATCAGCCCGCGCCTATGATCGAATTTTACGTGTCAGTCGCACGCTCGCAGATATGCAAACAGTAGACGACATACAAATACAGCATGTCAGTGAGGCACTGGCCTACAGAGTGTTAGATAGGGCAAGTACGTGAAACGGAGAGAATAGAAATTGTTGTGAGGGATAGTCACTATCTCTATTGTCTTTGGGTCAAAAATATTGCTTAAATAAATCCTTATTTTTAAGGACGCCGTTGTTAAACGGACGCTTCATTGACTCAGGTGATATAAACCATGCATTCCATCGAAGTGATTGGCCCAAATTCAACATCCTCATTCACCCCCAGTCGAATAATCTGCATTGGGCGTAACTACGCCGAGCACGCCATTGAAATGGGGCATGACCCCAAAGCTGAACCGCCATTCTTTTTCTTTAAGCCGCTATCCGCGTTAAATCAAACGGGCAAATTAATGCTGCCCCGCTATTCCCAAAATGTGCAATACGAATTGGAATTGGTTCTGGCAATATACAACGGCGGTCAGGACCTCAATGCACAGCAGGCGCAAAGTTGTATAGGGGGTTTTGCTCTGGGCTTGGACATGACCTGCAGAGATATTCAACAACAAGCCAAGCAGAATGGACGCCCTTGGGAGCTGGCCAAGGGGTTTGATCACTCTGCGCCTATAACGCCTATTTTGGCAGGCTCGATTGACGATTTGTCGCATTTAGGGGAAATGTGGCTCGAACACAACGGTAAAGAGGTGCAACGGGCACATTGGC
>JBNKFP010000036.1:0-15934 GCA_050289365.1 Cellvibrionaceae bacterium
CCGCTCGGAATACGGAGCACGTTTTTAGGAACATTCTATTATGTGCGCATTTGGTGCGCTAGCTAATAGGCGCATGCACTAAAAAGCGACAGGAAGGATACAGACTGAACGAGAAATGGAAAACCTTTTGTGCGTGAAATTGCTGACTTAGACGGATTTCGAATTCGGCCGCCTATGAACGTGCAGCCGTCATATTCTGTTGATTTTTAGCCCATATTTTACTGGACACAGCCAACCGACTCAGTTTCTGAATTTTTTGCAACTGCGCCCTGCCACCATAGGAATGCGCTTCGTAGGCGCGTGCCAAAGCACATAAGATTGTGCCGTTTGGACCGATCAACAGAGCAACACGGTCAAGATAAGACATGACCGACTCCCCTGGAGCGCGCTGATAACCCTCCCGAGCCAATTTCTGAAACAATCGATCCATCGCTTTGTTTTCGGCAAACTCAAACTTTTTACGCGAGCGCCACCAGTGTAAGAATGCGATTGGCAGGATCAACAGCAGACACATTAAAACCAAAACCAGACCGACTCGCAACGGGTCAGCGGAGCCCAGTATTTTGGTGAGCAAACCCGTTTGTTTATTGCCATCATAATTTAAGACCCAGCGGTTCCAAGAGTAATTTAACGCATCCCAGCGTTTTGCTAAAAACCGCGCGGCTGAAAACTGCCAGCTGCCCCCCAGTAGTTTTCGGTCTTCTTGGGTCAAGGCTTCGCTCACACCCATATCGATCCGGTTAGGTGCAACCGCTGCAGTGGGATCGACTCTTACCCAACCCTGACCCGTCAACCAAACCTCGGCCCATGCATGAGCATCCGACTGCCGAACAATAAAGTAGTCTTCGCGATTATTGAAATCCCCACCCTGATAGCCAACTACCACACGTGCAGGTATACCGGCTGCGCGCATCATAAAAACAAAACTGCTGGCAAAATGCTCGCAAAAGCCGCGCTTACCCTGAAATAAAAAATAGTCGATCGCATTAAGCTTGACTGGATTCGTTTGCAAAGTGTAAACAAATTCTTTGGCATACATGGACAAGGCTTTGTCCATGATGGCATTGACGCTCAACTTTTCGTCCAGCCACTGACTGACTAGATGACGCGCTTGAGGGTTTACGTTTTGAGGAAGCTGAATATTTTGACGCCATTCCGATGCGGTTAAATTCGGCCACGCGATATCCCTACTGGCCAATACACGATATTCCGCCTTCTGCATGACAGGCTTTTTGGACAGCATCAAAAATTGACTGTTCTGCTGCACAGTCAACTGTGCTGATTCTGCCGCGCGCGCATAACCGAGGGTAAACAACCAACGATATTGATGGGGCTCCAGTATAACTGAGTAGTCGTAAAACTCACCGATTGCCTGTTTTTTTTCAGGTAAATTGGCCATTGGCACAAGGCTCGAATTCGCATCGTGTAATGTCCAACGCAGGCCGTCAAACTCGTCTAAAATCAAAGCGCGCCAATACAAATCCCCCAACTGCGGAACAGTCGAATTAAAACTCACGCGAAACGCCACCTCAGCCGAGCGCACCAAGTTGCCCACATCACCGAGCTCTACACTATCACTGAAGCCAACTTTACCCTGCCCGCCAGGAATGGGCACAGCCCACAAGGGGCCCAACCGCGGCATGACCACAAACAGGACCAACATCATTGGTGCAGAGTGGGCTACTAGCTTTCCACCGATAAAAAAGTACTGTCGAAGCGCCAGTTTGTCATGATGAAAAATAGCCGACCACGCTGACAGTAAAACAAACAAGGAAAAAGTACCATAGATACCCGCCAACAAATCCTGTGCGAATAGAAATTGTGTCGCAATGGCAATAAAACCAATAAACAACACAATTAATGCGTCTTTACGTGAACGCATTTCAATAATCTTCATGACAAATGAGCACACCAGAAACGCAATCATAGGCTCCGCCCCAATCTGGCCGGAATAATTGACTGCGATTCCAACAACCGCTCCCATAGCCATAAACAACTTAATAAACATTGACGGAAACGGCAAAGCGCTGCGATGAATTTGGAGTCGCCAGAAGATGGCTATTGCCCACAACAACAAAACCCACTTGGGCAAATAAAATAATAAAGGAATGATTGACGCGGTTTGTGCTGCAATCAACCAAAACAAATTTCCACGATGAATTTGATCCGTTTCCAGAGTGCCCAATTTCATTGTAAAAACCTAAGCAAGCATTTCATTAAAGCAACGCCATGGCTGAAAATATCGGTGTCAAACTGCTCCGCGAGTTTTGTACTTCAAACTTTTCGCCATCAATAACGACATCAAAATGACGATTCTCACCATGAAGCCGAATGGTCCAATAGCAAAGATTCGACAACGCGAGTTCCTTATCACCCCGATCAAAATCCTGCCAATTCAATTGCATATATTTTGCTTGCGGCTGAGCATACGAATAGGTCATTAAACTTTGTCCGCGAGCCCACTGTTTCCATGCGATTGAACCCATGGATTCGCCAACCACATAGGGCTTAAAGCCGTAAAACTCTTCCGGCTCAGGGGTTGGGCACAATTCATCCCCATCTTGGCCGAGCCTCCCTCTGGGCACGGGTAATGGACAGGGAATCGGTTTTGGGTAAACTAAGAAGTCGCCATCGAAACGCAGCCACGTGCCACATTTAAAAAGCCCCATTGGGTATCGACTTTCAATACGCAACCGAGTCAGCCTATATTTCCCTCTGGGCTGTGCGGGGTGAGCAACATTTTCAATATGAGCTTCATCCTGCTTCGGAAATTCAAAAGTGCTCATCAAATTTTCATCAAAATAGAGTGCGACGTGGTGAACGGATTTCCCTGGATGATTCTTTATGGAGAAACCAACGTGACCCGCTTCACCGGCGAACACATCTTCAACAGCAAGAAAGCGAATCGTTAAACCTGCCAAGTTATTGTAAGTATTTAGAATAGTGACGGTAAAAATACTGAGCTGGAAATACGCCAATGCTAAAATCAGGTTATTGTGATAGTTGGTCCCGAGCAGCCAAATTATGAACGCCAACAACAAAAAGGCCCAACCTAATCGGGACGGATAAATATACAGATTTTTTAAATGCAGATAATGCTGTTTTGCGATCGGGTTATGATTGTCCATCCAGGACACAATGGAACGATTGATCGTCTCCTTTATTGCGCCTATCAACCAGAACATAACCCTAAGCCATGACATCTATGGATGTTAATAAGCGCTCAACCAACTGCACTGAAGACTCCTTGCCCCGTACTCGATGGGCAACAACCGGTAACGCAACGGCTTGTAGATCCTCTGGCACCACATATTCTCGCCCGGCCAAAACCGCCCAGGCTTTTGCCGCTTTTAACCAAGCCAGAGCTCCTCTGGGTGATACACCATAATCAAAGTCCCCGTCATAGCGAGTATGGGCCACAAGTCGCTGTAGATAGTCAGCCAGCGAATCGCTCACTGTCACGTTCGCCGTTTGTTGCTGCAGTGCTTGTAATTGATTCAGATTTAAAACGGGCCCGAGTTCCGCCAACAAGCTGCGTGCGTCAACGCCTTGATAGAGTGCCTTTTCGGCCTGCGCACTAGGGTAACCCAAACTCAAACACATGAGAAATCGGTCCAATTGTGATTCAGGCAAAGGAAATGTTCCAGACTGATGCATGGGATTTTGCGTCGCGATGACAAAAAAAGGATTAGGTAATAATCGGGTTTGCCCATCAATCGTAACCTGCCCCTCCTCCATCGCTTCCAATAGCGCACTCTGCGTTTTTGGGGTACTGCGATTAATTTCATCGGCCAACAGTAACTGCGTAAACACCGGACCAGGGTGAAAGTTAAAGGTTGAGGTGTTCCGATCAAACACGGAGACCCCCAAGATGTCCGCGGGCAAGAGATCACTGGTGAACTGAACCCGATCATATTGCAAACCAAGTACGTTAGCCAAGCAGTGCGCCAAGGTGGTTTTACCCATGCCTGGTAAATCTTCTATCAGTAAATGCCCCTTAGCGAAAAGACAGGCCAGGGCTAATTTGACTTGGTTGTCTTTACCCAATAGCACCTTGCCAATTTGCTCAACAGCCGTATTGATTAAATTATGACTCAACGGGATTCTCTCTCTAGTGAATAGGGTCAAACGTCTTGATTTCCTGGCTTAACATCCCCCCCCACGTCATAATCAGTAGTGATATTGGAGTACGAATCGCGAGGACAATTTCTTAAGTTTAGCCGCTGAATTAACCGAGATGGTGACTTTTTATGGAATGGATGACGTGACCGCAATGGTGCACGCCACCCGATGCAGGAGGGGCTACCCCTGTTGGGCTGCAAAGCCTCGCTTGAGATCGGCTTTGATGTCAGCAACATCCTCTAGACCGACAGCCAAACGGATTAAATTTTCCGTAATCCCCGCGCTGGCTTTATCCTCAGGAGACAAGCGCCCGTGAGTTGTGGTTGCGGGGTGAACAATTGTGGTTTTTGCATCACCTAAATTAGCCGTTAAAGACAACATTTGGCACCCGTCAATAAACTGCCATGCTTGCTCACGGCCACCCTTAACAGCAAAAGACAACACCCCACCAAAGGCTTTTTGCTGCTTCGCCGCCAAGTGATAGCTCGGATGGCTTTCCAGTCCAGAGTAATTTACCGCTTCAACTTGATCTTGTTGGCTGAGCCACTGAGCAATTTCCAAAGCACTTGCGGAATGGGCTTGCATCCTTAAACGCAACGTTTCCAGGCCTTTTATAAACACCCATGCATTAAAAGCGCTCATGGTCGGTCCACACGTGCGCACAAAGCCTAAAATAGGTTCCATCAAATCCTTTGACTCTATAACAGCGCCACCCAAACAACGACCTTGGCCATCCAAATATTTGGTCGCCGAGTGAATAATAATATCTGCCCCCATCAACAATGGCTGTTGCAAAGCGGGAGTGCAAAAACAGTTATCAACCACCAACAAGGCTCCAGATTCTTTGGCGATAGCAGACAACTGAGCCAAATCAGCGACATCACACAAAGGGTTGGACGGTGTTTCCAAAAACATCATTTTGGTTTTTGAAGTGACTTTGTCGCGCCAGGCATTCAAATCCGTCAACGGCACCAAATCCACCATTACCCCGAATTTTTGCATATAGCGCGTAAACAAGACCGTAGTCGTTCCAAACACACTGCGTGAACAGACAATATGGTCGCCCTGCTCCAATAGTGCCATGCAGGTGCTCAGAATCGCCGCCATGCCAGATGACGTTGCCACGGCCGCCTCGCCGCCTTCAAGAGCGGCAATACGCTGCTCAAAGGTGCGCACAGTTGGATTGGTATAGCGGGAATAGACGTTGCCTGGTTTTTCGCCAGAAAAACGTGCAGCAGCCTCCGCTGCACTGGCAAAGACATAACTGGATGTTAAAAATAAAGCTTCACTGTGCTCGCCTTCGCCAGTGCGCTCAATACCTGCCCGAATCGCAAGGGTGTCGAGCCCAGCATCATCTAAAAAATTATCCATGCGCCCCCCAGCGAACTATGCGTTTTGAATTCCAACAACAGCGGATTGACCTGATGGTCTTGGACCATTTTCCCGTTCACTTTTAGCTGCATCATTGCGCGCTTCATCCAATCGCTTCAAATAGAGCTCATCGACATCACCGGTGACGTAATTACCATCAAAAACGGCACAGTCAAATCGTGGAATATCTGGATTACCCTCGGCAGACGCAGAAATCAAATCGTCGATATTCTGATAGACCAGCCAATCAGCCCCAATGGCTTCTGCGACTTCCTCTTCAGTTCTGCCATGGGCGATGAGTTCGGCAGCAGATGGCATATCGATACCATAAACATTGGGAAACATAACGGCGGGCGCGGCGGAGGCGAAATAGACTTTTTTGGCTCCCGCATCGCGCGCCATCTGAATAATCTGTTGACAGGTGGTACCCCTTACGATGGAGTCATCCACCAACAAAACGGTTTTTCCGCGAAACTCCAGATCGATTGGATTCAGTTTTTGGCGCACAGATTTTTTGCGTTGCTGCTGCCCCGGCATAATAAAGGTGCGACCGATATAACGATTTTTTACCAAACCTTCGCGAAATTTCACGCCTAACTTATACGCCAGGGCCTGTCCCGCCACGCGGCTGCTGTCGGGTATGGGAACAACCACATCGATATCATGTTGCGGCCGGATCGATAAAATCTTTTCAGCCAACTTTTCCCCTTGACGCAAACGGGCCTTATAGACCGACACCCCATCCATAATCGAGTCGGGACGAGCAAAATAAACATGCTCAAAGATACAGGGACTCAATAGAGTTTTTTCCACGCACTGTCGAGAATGCAATTCGCCGTCAGCCGTAATATAAACCGCTTCTCCAGGCGCCACATCACGGACCAATTTAAAACCCAACACATCGAGCGCCACACTCTCGGAGGCGATCATGTATTCCGTACCTAAAGAGGTTTCACGAGTGCCAAACACCAAGGGACGAATCCCATTAGGGTCGCGAAAGGCAATCACACCGTAATTGGCCAACATGGACACCACCGCGTAGCCTCCACGAATGCGCTTGTGCACACCTTTAATGGCTGTAAATATATCATCCGGCGTCGGCTTGAGCTTGCCCTGTGATTGCAATTCATGAGCAAATACATTAAGCAAAACTTCCGAATCCGAATCGGTATTGCAGTGGCGCAAATCTTCCAAAAATAAATCTTTACTCAATTGTTCGGTGTTGGTGAGATTGCCATTATGAGCCAACGCCAAACCGTAGGGAGAATTCACATAAAAGGGTTGAGCTAAGGCTGGACCTGAACTGCCAGCAGTGGGATAGCGCACGTGGCCAATACCCATATTGCCCAAAAGGCGCTGCATATGGCGCGTACGAAAAACGTCTTTGACCAAACCTACGGCTTTTTGCAAAGCCATTTTGCCGTTGTGGCAAGTCATAATTCCAGCGGCGTCCTGTCCTCGGTGCTGCAGCATAGTTAACGCGTCATAGAGCGCCACGTTAACGTCGCTTTTACCAACAATACCCACAATGCCGCACATATACACATTTCCTCTTGACTAACCCACACTTAAGAATTGTACGATCCAAGCAACAGAGACTTTACTGGTTTCTGAAGCCCAACTTTCAAACACCATAAACGATGGAATCAACGTTGATTTCGCCCACCATTCACCCTGTTCGACCATCTCGAATTTAGACAAACTGATCAATGCCACCATTACCACCACTCCACCACGCGCCACCCCAAAAACGAACCCTAATGTCCGATCAGTGGAGTGAAACCCCGAAAGACGTACGAGTAGACCAATAATAAAACTGATCAAAGTACCTACAATCAAAGTCATAGCGAAAAGTGAAATGAAAGATGCTGTGAGACGCAGTGAAACGTTATCGATATAATCAGCCAAAAGAACCGACATTGCGTTCCTATAGGTTAGAGCAACCAACAAAGCAGCCATCCAACTGACAACGGACAAGGCTTCTTTAATAAATCCTCTCTTCAACCCAAACAAACACGATACTAGAACGGTACTGACAATGATCCAATCCGCAAAATTCAACGTCACAGCAAGATCTCACGTTCGTCACGAGAACAATTCTACCAGAGGGTAGCCCAAAGGCGAACCGACAATGCTTGCTAAGCAATGAGGTCGAACATGAAAATCTTATATACTGCTGTGATCTGTTGCCGAGAAACCCATCTACATCGCCTTCACGCTGCGCTGGAACTACGACACACCTGAAAACACCAAGCTAGTCATGAAGAAATTCAGTCGGTCAACTCACCGTAAAACATCGTTGGTAAATTAACTCGCCTAATAACTAGCCTAGTCGCTCATAACCAAAGAGATCAAAAAACAATCTAATTTCGTGAGTTAGCCGACAAATTGACCACTTAAACGGATGAATAGTGAGGTTGGAGAAGCGCGTTACTTGGGTTTGAATTCCAGTAATATTGCGTTTACTTTGAAGAGGTTATCGATTTCTTGTTTGTTTTTCATAAGGGCACTCTTATCCAGTTTTGGCCCCACCAACACCCGCACCGACTCCACACCGCCGACCGTAACCTTACGGGTATAGGCAGGAAAGTCACTTTCAACTAAGCGCGCTCGCAAGGCCTCAGCCAATTCAGCTTGCTGAAAGCTGGCAACCTGCAATACCCAACTTTTTGGCACCCCCTCTTGATCAAGCCCGATTGGGGCTTCGGTCATGGGCACATCTTGCTCTACATTCGGCACGTACATTTGATCCGGTGGTGGCGCTAAATCAACGTTTTTCAACTCCTCAGGAGGATTGATCTCCACTGTAACGATTTCGGGTGCAGGTGGGATTTGGGTCGTGCGATCGACCGGCTCAATCGGTTCTCTATCAAAAAATACAGGAAGAAAAATAACCCCAAGGGCCAGTAAGATAATTGCGCCAATCAAGCGTTGCTTAAGACCATCATCCAAGGTTTTCATGGGATTCCTCCAGTTCCAAGCAGCGGGTGAGATATTCTGTCGCTTCGGCAACGGTAAAAAAAGATCCAACGACTAAAGCAGGAGATTTATTGGGCAGCATTGGCAAGGTCGCCAGCGCATCGGTTACGCTCGCAAAGTGTTTTACTGGGCGATCACTGAGCTTACCAAACAGGCCCATCAGCTCAGTTGCGGACTGTGCCCGAGGGTTATTGGCTAAATCGCATACTGACCATGAAGTGGCAATGGATTGCAGCGATAAGATGCAAGCCTCATGATCCTTGTCCTTCATCATTGCCAACACCACATTTACCCCACCGCAAAGGTCGTCCGCAAAACGGGTCTTTAGACTCTCTACGCAAAAACGCACTGCAGCAGGGTTGTGAGCCACATCCAACCATATCTTGCGCCCTGCCAGCTCAAACTCTTGCAGCCGACCCGGGAGCCCTACCTGATCAATCGACTCTTGCACGGAGGCTGGCGCTACAGCACCCAATAACTGAAGCTGCTGCATTACCAGCAATGCCGCTACCACGCTGGGGGGAGGTAATTTCAACCTGGACAATTCGTAACTGTGGCCGGCTAACTGTATACGAGCGTTGCTAAACACAGATTTCGAGGGAGAGACGAATGGACACTCTAGCCGCTTCACACACGCAAGCACGGACTGAGGTGGATCTGGATCGACACAGATTAAAGGCTTATTGGATCGACAAATGCCGGCTTTTTCCGCTCCGATCAACTCTCGGGTAGAACCCAGCCATTCGGTATGATCAAGGTCGATGGAGGTAATGACGGCAATATCGGGGTCAATGATGTTGGCGGCATCCAAACGTCCACCGAGTCCCACTTCGATAATCCAGTAGTCAACCTGCCATTGATCAAACAACCACATTGCCGCCAAAGTGCCAAATTCAAAGTACGTGAGGGTAAGCTCCCCCCGGACTTGGTCTACAGCGTCGAATGCGCGGCACAACTCCATGTCACTGGCCATCTGCCCCTGCAAACGAATGCGTTCGTTATAACACACGATATGGGGTGAGGTGTAACTGGCGTAGCGTTCGCCTTGAAGTTCCATTAAGGCTTCAAGGCTGCGCACGCATGACCCCTTGCCGTTTGTGCCGGCAATAGTGATCACTTTACGTCGACGAGCCGCCTCGATTAAACCGAGTCTTTGCGCCACCGCTGAAACACGCTCCAACCCCAAATCAATGCCGAGTGGATGACATACTTCCTGCCATGTTAACCATTGAGCCAGGGATGAAAAACGCACTGTGTTAATTCATTTCCGGTTGCGGTAAGCGTTGAAATTTTGCGATTAGGGAGGCGATACGATCACGCATTTCACTACGATGAATAATGATATCAATAGCGCCATGCTCCAACAAAAATTCAGCCCGCTGAAACCCTTTTGGTAATTTTTGGCGAATGGTTTGTTCGATAATCGCCGGCCCAGCGAATCCGGCTCGCGCCCCAGGTTCTGCCGCATTAATATCACCCAGCAAGGCCAAACTGGCCGAAACACCGCCATAGACGGGGTCAGTCATAATGGAAAAATACGGCACACCATTTTGTTTTAATTTTTCGATAATAGCGCTGGTCTTGGCCATTTGCATCAAACTGATCAAGGCTTCCTGCATGCGCGCACCACCCGTTGCAGAAAAGCAAATAAGCGGGCGATTCTCGGCTAAAGCTACTTGAGCCGCTCGAGTAAATCGCTCGCCCACAACGTAACCCATGGAGCCACCGTGGAAATCAAATTCGAACGCCAAAGCGACAACCGGAATACCCTTGAGGCTTCCCTTCATCGCGACCAACGCATCTTTTTCACCGGTAGTTTTTTGTGCAGCAGTGAGACGATCTTTGTATTTTTTAACGTCTTTGAATTTCAAACGATCGATCGGCAACACGTCGCTGGCAATCTCTTCCCGCTCACCATCATCCAAAAAAATATCCAGACGGCGACGCGCCCCAATGCGCATATGGTGTCCGCATTTAGGGCACACATCTAAGCTATTTTCCAGCTCCGGTCGGTAGAGCACCGCTTCGCAACGAGCACACTTTTTCCACAGTCCTTCAGGTACCTTACTCTCGCCCCGTTTGTTTTCCAAACGCACGACACTGGGTACGATTTTTTCTAGCCAGCTCATATTATTAACCTAAATATTGTATTCGTTTGTGAGTAGCACACAATGGCGCCACAGCCCATTACATTACTGACCAAGTTCATCCAAAGCTTGTCGGATTGAGGCAACCTTTCCCTCTATCGCGGCCAGCGCCTGCTCGTTAGAAGTTGAGTCACCCAATACGGAAACTAGGGCGCTGCCAACAACCACGCCATCGGCTAATTGACCGATCGCTTTCGCGGAATCCGCATCTTTGATGCCAAATCCCACCATAATTGGCAGCGACGAATGTTGTCGTATTTCTGTCAAACGCTCCTTCACCGAGCCCACATCCAAATGGCCCGCGCCGGTGACGCCTTTTAATGAAACGTAATAGATAAATCCACCAGCCAACTTAGCAACAGTCGCTATCCGCGCAGAAGTCGAAGTTGGCGCCAGCAGAAAAATGGCTTGCAACCCATGGCTTTTGAGTAAAGGCAAGAGTTCCTCAGCTTCTTCAGGCGGCAAGTCCACCGTAAGCAAACCATCCACACCGGCTTCCTGAGCGGCTTTAGCGAAGTTGTGATAACCCATTCGCTCCACTGGATTGGCGTACCCCATCAAAATAACGGGAGTGTGTTGGTTGGTTTCGCGGAATTCTTTGACCAGCACAAGGCTATCGCGCAGGCTAACATTGTGTGCCAAAGCGCGCTCATGCCCCTTTTGAATCACAGGACCTTCTGCCATTGGGTCGGAAAAAGGAACTCCCACTTCGATAATGTCGGCGCCGTTGGCGACCATGGCATGCATAACCGGTAAAGAGATTTCTGTATTGGGGTCACCGTTGACGAAATAGGTAACCAGCGCCTTTCTGCCCTGTTCCTGATTGCTAGCCAAACACTGCGTAATTCGATTCATGCTACACCTCAATTCCGTCAATTTTGGCCACTGTGAGTATATCTTTATCCCCCCGTCCGGAAAGATTCACGATGATGATGTCATCAGCAGTCAGTTCCTTAGCCAACTTTTCGGCATATGCGACAGCGTGGCTGGACTCGAGTGCAGGCATAATCCCCTCTACGCGAGTCAAACCGCGGAAAGCGTTCATGGCCTCGTCATCATTGATTGCAACGTAATTTACGCGACCGATGTCTTTTAACCAGGAATGTTCCGGGCCGACGCCAGGGTAATCTAAGCCAGCAGAAATTGAGTGGGTCTCAATAATTTGACCGTTTTCATCTTCCATCAAATAGGTTCGATTACCGTGTAAAACACCGGGAATACCGCTGGTCAATGGCGCCGCGTGCTTGCCCGTTTCCACCCCAAACCCACCGGCCTCAACGCCGTACATGGCGACTGTTTCATCCTCTAAGAAGGGATGAAACAAACCAATAGCATTGGATCCACCACCAACACAGGCTACTAAAGCATTCGGTAGGCGACCTGTTTGAGCTAGGCATTGCTGGCGCGCTTCACGACCGATAATGGCTTGAAAATCTCGGACCAATTGTGGATAAGGGTGGGGGCCAGCCGCTGTTCCTATAATATAAAACGTGTCATCAACGTTGGTTACCCAGTCGCGCATGGCTTCATTCATAGCATCTTTCAACGTTTTTGAGCCCGACTCCACAGGCACAACCGTAGCACCCAGCAACTTCATACGGTAGACATTGAGGGCCTGACGCTGTACATCCTCAGCGCCCATATAAACCACGCACTCCAAGCCTAGGCGCGCGGCAACGGTCGCCGAAGCAACCCCGTGTTGACCCGCTCCGGTTTCAGCAATGACACGTTTTTTACCGGAATGTTTGGCGAGCAATGCTTGGCCGATGGTGTTATTGATTTTATGAGCGCCGGTATGATTTAAATCTTCCCGCTTTAAATACAACTGGGCACCACCGACTTTACGGGTCCAATGTTCAGCAAAATACAACGGTGACGGCCGTCCCACATACTGGGCCAGATCCTTATCAATCTCAGCCTGAAACTCCGCATCACCCTTTAAACGATCATACATAGCCTGCAATTCGTCGAGCGCGTAGAACAGGGTTTCGGAAACAAAGCGCCCGCCGTACTGGCCGAAATGGCCGCGTTGATCTGGCATAGCGCTGTAATCTATTTCATTTTTAATCACTGAATTTTCCCACTTTTGAAGGAATTTTTATCGATTTGGCTTGGGCAACAAAACCTACCATCAAATCAACACTTTTCTGGCCTGGAGCGCTTTCTACGCCACCACTGACGTCCACTGCCCACGGCTGGACTTGAGTCACAGCGGTGGCCACATTACCCTGATTTAGCCCACCTGCGAGAATGAGAGGCAAAGGCAGGCTCTGGGGAATCCGTCGCCAATCGAATGTTTCACCCGTGCCACCCGGCACTCCCGGTCGATAGGCATCTAACAGCAAACCTAATGCGCTGGGATAAGTCGCAGCCAATTGTGCAACGTCGTGCTCAGGATTCATACGTAAAGCTTTAATATAAGGACGACCAAAACTCTGACAAGTGTCTTCGCTTTCTTCTCCATGAAATTGCAAGAGCTGCAATGGAACGCTCTGCAACAGAGTATCGATATAGTCTCTTGAGGCATCCACAAATAGCCCTACAGTGGTTACAAATGGGCCGACTGCCGAGCATATCTCCCGAGCCAAACCCAAATCGCTTACAAACCGAGAGCTGCGTTCATAAAACACCAAGCCAATGGCATCAGCACCGGCCTGCTCTGCCGATTCTGCAGATTTTGCACTGGTTAGGCCACATATTTTGACGCGTGTAACTCTCTTGGACGTTGGCATGGACGTTGGTCTAGAGTGAGATCGTTAATCGGGAGGCGGATATTAGCAGAAAACCACTTAACTGGCATCGCCTAGGCTACGTAAGCAAATCTGAATTGTGCAGCAAAGGCTCAATAAAAGCCGGCCCGTATACTGAATTGCTCAGATACTGCAAGGGTTGCGGGTAATCCACTCCAACCAAATACAGGCCAAAAGGTGGTGCAGTCGCCGCAGCTCGCCGCCGATCCCGGCTCGCCAAAACCGTCGCGACCCACTGGGCCTCGCGAATACCTCTGCCAACCTCAAACAAAACGCCCATGACATTACGGACCATATGATGTAAAAAGGCGTTGGCTTTAATTTCAACAATAATCAGCTCCCCAACACTGAAAATTGCGATGGAATGTACCCTTCTCACTGGGCTGTGGGCCTGACATTGGCTGGCCCTAAAAGCACTGAAGTCGTGTTCACCCACCAAGCACTGCGCTGCGCTGCGCATCGCACTGACATCGAGGGCTGTCCGCATCCAGGTAACCGTATCGGTCAATATCGCAGGACGGACTCGGCCACAGTAAGTGACGTAGCGATAGGTCCGCGCCGTCGCGGAAAAACGGGCATGAAATTCAGGTGCAGCAGGGTAAGCGGCATGAACCCTAATACTCCCTGGCAACTGCGTATTGACCCCCTCGACCCAAGCTTTTTCTTCACGAATGGCTGCGGTATCGAAATGCACTATTTGACGTGTGGCATGCACACCTGCATCGGTCCGTCCGGCACAAACCAAAGTGACTGGGCAGTTGGCAACCTTCGATAAAGCAGATTCTAACTCTCCCTGAATCGTCTTTTTCGCGCTGGCTTGACGCTGAAACCCCTGGTACGCCCCGCCGTGATACTCCACCGCCAACACCCAGCGACTCACTCCATCAGGCAAGCTCATACCGGGTCTTATTTCACAATTGGGACTATAAAATCTTTCAGAGTCAGTCATTTAGATTCAAATACTTAAAACAAAAAAGCTTTGCCTATCAGCAAAGCTTTTTACTTATTCAACAACAGTAGGTGAGATTAAGCGAGCTTGGCCAGTAGGGTCTCGGCCTCTTTTTTCTGTTGATCGCTACCCTCTTCCACGATTTCATCAAGGATATCCTTTGCCCCTTCAGCATCGCCCATATCAATATAAGCTCGCGCCAAATCCAACTTGGTTGCGGTCTCGTCATTGTCGGATAAAAACTCTAAATTACTGTCATCATCATTTTCAGGGTCAAAATCGGGGATTTCAAAATCCATTGAGTGGCTTTCAGCAGCGGCTCCCTCTACAGGCGCCGTTACAACGGGTTGATCCTCTAAAGACTCAACCGTTTGATCTGCAACTATTTTCGCCTCTGGCTCGCTGGTCTCTTCATCAAGTGAATCATCAAAATCAACGATGGGCTCATCCATCGTAACAGGCTCATCAGTACTGCCGGACAAGCCAGCCTCAATTGAATCCACCTCATCCTCTTCCACACCCAGATCAAAATCACCTAATTCAGTATCCAAATCCTCCAAATTAACTTCGTCTTGCAAATCAAAGTCAACATCGAAATCATTGGCGGAATCCAGTTCATCAAATGAGGCTGTATCACTTTCAACAGCGGCCTCATTGGACTCAGCTGCCACTTTCAAATCACCCGGCTCTAGCTCTACATCACCTTCCAAATCAAAATCGAGATCTTCTGCTGTCGATGACGATTCCAACTCACTGTCGATATCCAAATCGGCCAAGTCACCAAAATCCAAATCAGCGTCTTCAGCAAATTCATTGCTTGATTCATTCAATTCGGATTGCTCATCACCCGCGATGGCATTTTCGAGATCTTTATCCAAGTCAAAATCTAGAGCAATATCTTGGTCTGAATCCTCGCTAGAACCTGAGGTAATTTCCTCATCCAAATCGCCAAGATCAAAATCAGAATCGAAATCCGTTGTGGCTTCTGCATCGATAGATCCGAGATCGGAGAAATCATCGTCTGGTTCTGACCCCACATCACTACTGGCAGAGCGACCGGATACTACCGTCGTATCCTCACCCAAAACATCGTCAAGCTCATCGAAATTGACATCGAAATTTTCGGCTGAAACCTCTGATTTTCCTACCACCTCTTCGTCAAGTTCACCAAGTTCAAATTCACCCAGATCCTCGTCAGTACTGACGCCATCGGACTCGCTGCTGTCCCCATCTTCAAGATCGAACTCAATGGCCTCAAGCTCGCTGTCCAACTCATCAAATGTTTCATCAAGGCTATCGATCGATCCGCTCTCACCCCCTGGTGCAACTAAAGTTTGATCATCCAGATCCAAATCAAAATCAAGATCATCGCTTTGGCTCTCAAAATTGGCAGTCTCTTCCGATTCGTCTGCGTCATTACCATCTTCAAAGTCAAAGTTTAAAGTGTCGTCAGTAAAGTCGAAATCACTGGAAATGTTTTCATTTTGCTTGGTTTCAGTCGCATCGTTAAATTGGGTTGAATCGTAATCGTCATTGATTTTTGAAAGAAATCCCGAAACGTCGTGATCAGCCTCATTAAAGGGCTCAATACCTTCAATTGAGTTGCGTAAAACCTC
>JBNKFP010000037.1:0-15571 GCA_050289365.1 Cellvibrionaceae bacterium
CGTATGCTTCCATTGTTTAACTCCTTCGTATCTATGTCGAAAGAATTGAACTTGTAGGAATCATCATCGTTAATGTCGGAATATTCGGGATTGTGGTTGCGCAAATACATGCGCAGTTTTGGCCCCTCACCTTGGTAGTGAATGGTTAGTTCGATTGCTTTGTAGCGAGTAAAATCGCGGACGCCATGAATCCCATCGCTGTCTTGCAAAGAAATAGCGAAGCCGCAGACTGGATAAAACTCACTTTGGGCCAAGCTGCAATGCCAGGCGAAGCGATTTTCATCGACCCATCTAGCATTACTTTTGCCTCCCCATTGGTCATCAGAATAGAGTGAAACCTTTTGGTTACTATCGGGGTGTATGGTGGTGCGTTGCTCGGGAAGTTGGGGTTGTATGATGATGCAAAATATCGTTAAAGCGATCCCTGCCAAGTGGCCGACGCTGATGATTTTGGTGGTCGAATGCTTCACGATAAAATCGAATCCTATTTAGGCTGAGTCCACTATATTCTTGCCGAAATAACGCAAGATCTCAGATTTGAAGTTTTACCGATCTGCCTGGAGTGTTTAAGTGTGACATGGTCGGCTTTTGCCCTACCCACTTGAATAAGCTTAGCCGCTTATTGAGGGCTTGTGGAAAAGCCGCCATGCGTACGTTTGTTTAACGCGGGCTCGGATGGCTGTGTGGGTTTATTGGGTTGCCGCTATCAGCGACGTTGATATGGTCCATGGGTTATAGCAAATACTTCTAAATAGTGGACCTGGGTTGGGAATTGTTCCCGTGAATGTGATAAAAAGCAGCATTGTTTGGGTTGAGATCGTGCGCTTCTGTCGCTGATTCGCTAAACTCCTTGAACCTTTGTTACTGATAGGGGTCAACCGGATATACTCTGGGGGCTGTATTGGCAGCAATTTGAATTCATTCGTCGTCAAAAGAACTTTATCCATGAAAAACACATTAAAAGTATTCAGTGTTGCTGCCGCTTTGGCCTTAACGTTTTCGTGTAGCGCAGAAGAGTCCAATAAGGCCAGCACAGCATCACTTGAAAAGATTCGAGTCGCTATCGAGGCGGGGCTGCAGATCGGCAAGCCCAATATTGGCGTCACCAGTGTGCAGGAAAGTGTCCTGCCTGGGCTTTACAAGGCTGACGTAGGCGGCACCAGCATTTATGTTACGGCTGATGGTAAGCATTTTATTTCAGGTGACATTTACCAAGTTAATCCCGGACGAATCGTCAATTTGACCGAGTATGAGCGCAACGGCGAGCGAGCAAAGGCGGTAGCGTCAGTTGATAAAAAGGACATGATTATCTTTCCCGCGAAAGGCGACATGAAAAAGGTTATGTACGTTTTCACGGATGTTGATTGCGGCTATTGCCAGCTGTTGCATTCAAAGGTGCCTGAATACAATGAGTTGGGAATAGAGGTGCGTTATTTGGCCTATCCTCGAGCGGGCCTCAACTCGCAATCTTTTAATAAAATTGCTTCGGCTTGGTGTGCGGAAGACCGCAACGCCGCTTTGACCAAGTTAAAAAACCGAGAAGAAATTCCAATGAATGTCTGTAAAGACAATCCCGTAGCGGCGCAATTTCAGATGGGCCGGAGCATTGGTTTAACCGGTACCCCCGCAATCGTGCTGGAAGACGGTGAGTTGATTGCCGGTTATGTTGAGCCAACCAAAATGAAAGGGATGATGGGCCTTTAGAGCCTTTGGGGCGGGGACATATCCCCGCCATTTCCTCCACACCTTCTGAAAATGTCACTTCTTTAATATCCTCATCTCCCTCCATTGACAGTTGAAAGGCGCATCAGTATGGTTGCGTATCTTTTTGCGCCCGCTCAATATGCGGCAGTGGGCGATTCTGTTTTTGATGAGGTGATCGGTTGAAACCTGTAAATATTGGCATTTGTGGGCTGGGTACAGTTGGTGCAGGTACTTTTAATGTATTAACACGCAATCAAGTCGAGATCTGTGCCCGTTCCCGCTGTGCGATCACAATCGCACAAGTCGCAACTCGTCGCGGTAACCCCAGTTGCGATCTTACTGGAGTGCCAGTGACAGCAGATATATTTGATGTCGCTAAAAACCCAGATATTGACATACTGGTGGAATTGATTGGCGGTACTACCACCGCAAAAGAATTGGTGGAAATGGCTATCGATCACGGGAAGCACGTCGTCACCGCCAATAAAGCTTTGATCGCTCAATATGGCAATCAGCTCTTTCAGCGGGCTCGTGCCAACGGCGTCACCATTGCGTATGAGGCTGCCGTGGCGGGGGGGATTCCCATTATTCGCGCTCTGCGTGAGGGCCTATCCGCAAACAAAATAGATTGGCTCGCGGGCATTATTAACGGTACCGGTAATTTTATCCTGACTGAAATGCGGGACAAGGGGCGGGTTTTTGAAGAGGTACTCAGAGAAGCTCAGGATCTCGGCTATGCTGAGGCCGATCCCACCTTTGATGTTGAGGGTATAGATGCTGCTCATAAACTGGTTATTCTAGCTTCACTGGCCTTTGGGATGCCGTTACAGTTCGATAAGGTCTTCACTGAGGGTATCAGTCGGATATCAACAGCCGATGTGACCTATGCTGGGGAGCTCGGTTATCGTATCAAGCACCTCGGTATTGCCCGTCGCCATGAAAACGGAATAGAGCTGCGAGTTCACCCGACACTGATCCCTGAGCGCCGCTTAATTGCTAATGTTGACGGCGTCGCCAATGCGGTCGTCGTTAAAGGGGATGCGGTTGGACCCACACTCTATTATGGCCCCGGTGCTGGAGCCGAGCCCACGGCATCTGCCGTCATTTCCGATATTGTTGACATCAGTCGTACCTTGACGGTTGCGCCTGAGCATCGAGTGCCGCACTTGGGTTACGTATTTGATCAATTGAATGACTATCCCATTCTGCCGATCAGTGAGGTTCGAACCAGTTATTATTTGCGAATGTCCGCAGTGGATAAACCGGGTGTGTTGTCTAAGATCACTCAAATATTAAGTGATGCCGGGATCAGTATCGAAGCGCTGATTCAAAAGCAGCCTTGGCAGGGGGAGCAGTTTGTTCCTGTTATATTGTTGACCAACGTCGTGTTGGAGCGCGATATGGACAAAGCCATTGAGCAGATTGAGCAATTGGGTGCGATCAGCGGCAGTTTGATCAAAATCCGCGTTGAGTCATTGTCGTAATTACATTCTTGTTAGGTAAATATCGTGAAATATATCAGTACGCGAGGCTTAGCGCCTTCACTCAGCTTTGAAGATGTCGTGTTGACTGGTCTCGCTTCGGATGGTGGGCTCTATGTGCCAGAGACATTGCCATCGTTTTCTGCCGAAACCATAGCATCTTGGTCAGGATTGTCCTACCAAGAGCTCGCTTTTAATGTTATGGAGCCTTTTGTTGACGGGGCTTTAAGTGCCGATGAGTTGCGCAATATTATTGCTGCTTCTTATAAAACCTTTCGTCACGAAGCGATTGCTCCATTAGTTCAAACTGCACACAACGAGTGGATTCTGGAGCTCTTCCAAGGCCCAACCTTGGCCTTTAAAGATTTCGCACTGCAGTTTTTAGGGCATTTGTTGGATCATATTTTGGCCAAACGGCAGCGGAAAGTCGTGGTGATGGGAGCCACGTCGGGCGATACCGGCTCGGCTGCAATTGAAGGGTGTCGTCGCTGTGACAATGTGGATATTTTTATTTTGCATCCGCATCAGCGAGTGTCGGATGTACAGCGACGCCAGATGACCACAGTCCTTGAAGACAATGTGCACAATATTGCGCTCCGCGGAAACTTTGATGATTGTCAAAATATGGTGAAGGCGAGTTTTGCCGATCAATCTTTTCTGCCCGATGGGCGCCAGTTGGTCGCTGTAAATTCAATCAACTGGGCGCGGATTATGGCTCAGATTGTCTATTACTTTTATGCTGCGCTCGCTCTGGGGGCGCCCCATCGCAAAGTGTCATTCTCTGTTCCAACTGGAAATTTTGGGGATATTTTTGCGGGCTATTTGGCAAAAAAAATGGGATTACCCATTGATCAATTGGTGATTGCAACGAACAGCAACGACATTCTACATCGCTGCATTAGTCATAATGATCACAGCAAGCAAGACTTGGTGCATTCTCTCTCGCCAAGCATGGACATTATGGTTTCGAGTAATTTCGAACGGATGTTGTTTGATTTACACGGCAAAGATGGAGCCGTGATTCGTCAGCTTATGGATGAGTTTAAAGAGACAGGGCATTTGCGTTTAGGGGATAGCGCACTGAATGAGGCCCGAGCACTGTTTTCCAGCTATCGATTGAACGATGATGAGACCATTGATGTGATTCGCGATGTCTTTGAGAGTACTGAATATTTGCTGGATCCCCACACTGCCATTGGTGTACAGGCGGCTCGTAAAACACGCACTCATACTGATATTCCAATGGTTTGCCTCGCCACGGCGCATCCCGCGAAGTTTCCGGATGCCGTTATCAAAGCTGGGCAAGCCGATGGCCCCTCGTTGCCGCACCACATGGAAGATTTGTTTGAGCGCACGGAACGTTACGAGGTGTTAGCCAATGACCTTGATTCCGTTCACACGTTTATGCAAGACCATATCCGCAAATAAGGCTAATTGTTGCACTTTCGGTGCAATTTCGATTCCTGTTTTAACCATCCCATTGCGCCAAATTAGTGCAATGGGTTATTTTTGTGCTCTTCCATTTTCGCTTCATGGCGTCTCATTCCTCTCTCTTGGACCGTTCGAAAGTATTTTGCTAAGGTGTTTCTGGGGCTCGCGCCGGGTATTCTGAGCTTATTAATAAGCGTTTAAGAGGGACTTTCACTGCGGATTCTAGTGCGAGTCGCTGTAGACATAGGTTTGTTTTCTCCGCAGCTCAACCATCGCTCCCGTATGGGAGGTCTACGACTTTAGCCTAATTCGTCATTACTGTTGTTTCGACGATGCACCAAGAGCGGTGGAGTTAGGTACATCCGAATGGATTCTCAAACCGTTCTATTCCTATCACTCGCCCCATAAACGATTGATTGTGGAATATTCGATCTCTAGCGGCTGGAACAGATATTGCTGAATAAATAGCTAATTACTGAATACTGAAAAAGAGTGCAGCGCCTTGTGTGGGCTTTAATTTCTCTGGGCTGAATTAACAGGAGGACTTCGAGAGCTAACATTGTTAGGCTTAGGCTTTGTCAAATTGCAGAGGGTGTTATTAAACGTGTTAAGCGCTTTTTGCTTAATGGTTCAATCCAGCGGCAAGTGCAGGGAAACGGGCAAAGTCGATATCCTAAGGTAATTTTGTAGTCGGCGTGTAAAACAGGGTGCAATGTGTTTTCATGCCTCAAAAGAGACTGATATATGGAAGGCATGGGTGCCGGTGCAATACTGCAAGTCATTCCAGTGGTGTTTGTCGGCGTCGTCTTAATGGTGGCCTTTATCCGTCATCAAGCGGCGCGCCAACAGCAAACGCAGGGTGTGCTTTGGTTGCAGGCGATGCGCATGCTGATAACGCATATACAGCGACATAGAGGGATTTCTGCAGGCGTGTTAAGCGGCGACTTATCGCTAAAACCCAGGCTGGAGGAGGTGCAGATACAAGTCAGTCGCGATTTCGAGCAAATCGGAGGGGTGGGTGATTGGATTAAATCTCATCATGGCTGGCAATCCATAACTCAGCACTGGGCTCGATTGGCAGGCAATGTCCATCGCTTACAAGTGGAGCGTAATATTGATCAGCACAATCGTCTGATTAAGAATATCTTAGTGTTGGTGGATGAAATCGCCGTAAAACATTATCTCGGCAGTCACAGTGGTTTACGTTCGGGAATATGGCGCGACTTGCTGACCTTGGCTGAATATCTTGGACAAATCCGCGCGGTGGGGACCGTGATCACCGCTTATGGGGATCAAGTCAATAGTTCTTCCGCAAGTGCGCGCAAGGAACTCCAAAAATTAGTGCAAGACGTACTGGCAACACTAGAATCCCCGCAGTGTCGTGGCGGTTTGGACGCCGAGTTGCTGCAGGAAGTGATTGATCTGTTGAGCTATGTCGATACGCGCATTCTGGGTGAGGGGCCAATGGCCGGTCCCAGCGACTATTACGCAATAGTGACCCGAGTCATCGATATGCTGTACGAGCAATTTGACCATGAGTTGAGTAACGTCAATCAGCGTTTAACGCGAGCGTGATACACTTTCACGCTCGGTTCATGAATTTCTTTTCTTGGTGTTTTTAGGGCAAAATACCGGTTTTGGTCTAAATGAGTATCAATGATAAAAATAATTGAACGTCGCCAGCCCGATTCTCACGCCTCGAAAACCCACTTCCCCAATTACCACCCCGTTTTGGCTCGGGTTTTTTCTGCTCGCCGAATCGTCGATGAATCAGAGTTGGACTATTCCTTGAGGCGACTGCTGCCGCCGCAATTTCATGGGATTGAGCAGGCCGTGGACCTGCTCGTGCAGTGTCTTCAACAGCAACTGAAAGTTCTCATAGTGGGGGATTTTGATGTGGATGGGGCTACCAGCACAGCGTTGGCTGTGCGCTGCCTCAAGAGTTTTGGCTTTGCGCAAGTGGAATACTTAGTGCCTAACCGGTTCGAATACGGTTATGGGCTCACGCCTGAAATTGTTGCGGTAGCGGCTCAGCGCCAACCCCACACAATCGTTACGGTTGATAACGGCATTTCCAGCGTGGAGGGTGTTATAGCGGCGCAACGCCTTGGTATTCGGGTATTGATAACGGACCATCATTTACCGGGAGATCAATTGCCTCCCGCGGAAGCGATTGTCAATCCGAATCAGCCAGGCTGCCCTTTTCTGAGTAAAGCCGCTGCAGGTGTGGGCGTCATTTTTTACCTAATGACAAAATTACGGGCGCGTTTACGTGATTTGGACTGGTTTTGCACAGAAAAACCAGAGCCAAATTTAGCGACAGTATTGGATTTGGTGGCCTTGGGTACAGTTGCAGATGTGGTGCCACTCGACAATAACAACCGTATTTTGATTGCACAAGGCATGCAGCGAATCGCGGCGGGTTTGGCCTGTCCTGGCATCAATGCACTGCTGCAAGTCGGGGGGCGAAGCCCGGCACAGTTGCGCGTCGCCGATTTGGGTTTTGTGGTGGGCCCAAGATTAAACGCCGCGGGTCGGCTTGACGACATGACGCTTGGGATCCGCTGTTTGCTGACGGACGATCCGGCGGAAGCCCTAGTGCTCGCTGGCGAATTGGATGCCTTAAATCGAGAGCGCCGCAGTATTGAAGCATCGATGCTACACGAAGCGACCAAAACGGTAGATGAAATGCTGATTTCATCTGAGCCAACTCTGCCAAATGGTGTTTGTTTTTATCAGTCCGATTGGCATCAGGGTGTGATTGGAATTTTGGCATCACGCTTGAAAGATCGTTTGCATCGTCCTGTGATTGTTTTTGCGGATGATGATGCGGGCAGTCTTAAAGGATCTGGGCGTTCTGTTACTGGAGTGCATCTGCGGGATGTGCTGGATCGGGTCGCCAAACGCAATCCCGAAATACTCAAAAAATTTGGTGGCCATGCAATGGCCGCAGGCCTCAGCTTGGGCAAAGAACATCTGCCCAAGTTTGAAGACGAATTTAGCGCGGCAGTGGATTATTTTTTGGCTGGCCAGCGATTGACCGCCGTGATAGAGACCGATGGTGTCTTGCACTTCGACGAGTTTAATTTGGACTTGGCTGAGCAAATTGAACGAGCAGGGCCCTGGGGGCAGAATTTTGCTGCCCCCTGTTTTGATGGCGAATTCATTGTTTTGCAGCAAAAAATAGTGGGAAATAAACATTTGAAATTAGTGTTGGCATGCCCAGATTCCCCAAACACTCCGATCGATGCCATAGCGTTTAATGCTGACTTGGGGATATGGCCCGATTTGAACATCGACAGGGTTATAGCGGTATACAAGTTATCCATCAATGAATTTCGTGGTCAGCGTAGCCTGCAATTGCTGATTGACTATCTGCAGCCGCATTAACCGCTTTTTTTATGCTGGTTGCGATTGGGACTCCAGTTCTGACAGCAATTTTTCCAGTTGCGACTGGGCCTCGAGACACTGATCGTAAATTTCCAGCCGGGCATTGACGCACATACTGTGAATTTCCTTGAGCTCCTGCCTATCTTCATAGTGACTTATCCCTTTTAACTCCCAATGTTTCAAGCGGTGACACAAGTGGGCTAATTTATACTCGCTGATGTGCTCCAATTCCGACAGGGTTTGCTGCAGCTGTTCTCGGTGAATGCGTAAATGCCTGGGGTGTGCTCGGTTGTTGGAGAACGCGGGCCGCGAGCTGCGCAACAGTTGTTGAATGTTTAAATCTGCAAGTGCATTTAATTTTTCATCGCAGGCTTTGAACAAGATAAGCAAAATTTCAGTTAGTGCTTGATAGCCCTGACTGCCAGCAGATGGCATATTTTGAATCAGGGCGCCTAAGCGTTCCGTTCCCCATACAAATCGTACTGAAAACTCTTTGGGTACGGAATTGGTCGCCTGCCGTAATAGCATATTTTCTAAATCGGTCAGTGGACCAATGGTTGAGTGTACTTCCCCCGCTTCATGAAAAACGATGGCGCCTTTAAGGTTGAGCTTTTCGAACGTTTGGAGTAGAGCTGCACCCAGCTGTCCAGAATTTGCGAGGCCTGGCAGTGCAATGAGAAAATCGTGCAATATATGCAAGTTTTGGTTGAATGCCGAGCCATCGTTGGATGCGGTATATTGTGTGTCCGAACGCTGTTTGCGTGTCAGAAGGGATTGTAGCTTGGCCCTCAGTTTACCTATATCGACGGGTTTGGTGATGTAGTCATCAACACCATTTCCTGACGCCTTGATGCTTTCCTGTGTCGAATTTAGATTGGATAGAAGTATGATTGGTGTCCCCCTGTAGTGCGGAGAAGTGCGGATGGCTGAGCACATTTTTAAGCAATCCACATCAACCATATCTGTATCAAACAAAATGGCTTCTGGCGCAAGTCTTTCGAGTAAATCGATTGCCGATTCTCCAGACAGTACGGCAGTGACTTGGTAATCATTTTCTAACGCGCTGAGCAATTTCTTTTGGTTGTTGACATTGTCGCCTATCGATAAAATTTTCGCTTTGTGATCCACGGTAACTCTCTCCTATTGCCCCAATGGCATGACCTTGTTTGTATATTTGGCGCATGAATACGCTCGAGTTTTGTCGCAGTTTCAAATTGGACCTCTATTGAGTCTTCTTGTTTTGAAGTGTCGCTATGTGAGTGTATTGGCACTCAAAGAAATGTCCGCAAAATGCGGAAAAAGAAGTTGTCCAAGCTGCGTGCGCTGGTCTTTGTTGCGCTCGCGCGGACGATAGACCATTGTAAATCAGTTTTTTGGGGATGACCATCAAAATCCTATTGTCTAATCCATCTGGTGAGAGTGAATGCTTACATTATATGCGCGCTAAGCCTATGCAGACTTAGTTTAGGCGGTTTCTGCTTGTGTCAAAAGGTCATGCGCCCAGCCGAATTTCGCATTTTTATCGGCGGGCTATTTGCGGTACAATCGCGCCTCTTTTTACCCTTGATGAGACTGCTCCATGGAAATCAACCCACTCCTTAACGCCTTGACTGATATGAAAAAGCGCAGTGATGTGCTCAGGGGGTATCTTTGACTACGAAGTCAAAAAGGAGCGCCTGGCTGAAGTCGAGCTTGAGCTCGGCGAGCCCGATGTGTGGAATGAACCCGAGCGAGCGCAAACGTTGGGGCGAGAGCGTTCATCTTTAGAGCAAGTCGTCGCCACGATCGACAACCTGGAAAGTGGTGTGGAGGATTGTCGAGAATTAATCGAATTGGCTGTTGAAGAGCAGGATGAAGCCAGTTTGGCCGATGTCAAAAAAGAAATCGACGGGCTGGAAACACAGTTGGCGGCATTGGAATTTCGTCGAATGTTCTCTGGTGAAACGGACCCCAATAACGCTTATCTCGATATTCAATCCGGTTCGGGTGGCACCGAGGCCCAAGACTGGGCTGAGATGGTGTTGCGCATGTACCTGCGCTGGGGTGATGACAAAGGTTTTAAAACCACCTTAGAAGAGGCTTCCCCCGGCGAGGTTGCGGGCATCAAAAGTGCGACCATTCACTTTCAAGGGGATTATGCATTCGGTTGGTTGCGCACTGAAACAGGAGTGCATCGACTCGTGCGAAAATCGCCTTTTGATTCAGGTAATCGTCGCCACACTTCGTTTTGTTCCGTATTTGTTTCCCCTGAAATTGACGACAATATTGAAATTGATATCAATCCGGCCGATTTGCGCACGGATACGTATCGTGCCAGTGGTGCAGGTGGTCAACACGTCAATAAAACCGATTCGGCGGTACGGATAACCCATATGCCCACGAATATTGTGGTGCAGTGCCAGAGCGAGCGGTCCCAGCATTCAAACCGTGATAAAGCGATGAAAATGCTACGGGCAAAATTGTATGAACGGGAAATATTAATTCGTTCCGCCGAAAAGCAGGCATTGGAAGACAACAAGGCCGATATCGGTTGGGGCAGTCAAATTCGCTCATACGTTTTGGATGATTCACGAATCAAGGATTTGCGCACCTCAGTACAAACCAGCAATTGCCAAGCCGTTTTGGATGGCGATTTAGATATGTTTATCGAAGCCAGTTTAAAAGCAGGCTTGTGAAACTGAATGTAAGGTATAACGAAGACATGACAGAACAAACCGGTGACGAAAACAAATTAATCGCGGAGCGTCGCGCAAAATTAGCAAGCATACGTGCACAAGGCAATGCGTTTCCCAACGCTTTTCGTCCTCAGCATCAGGCTGATTTATTGCAGGACACTTATGGGGAGCACACTAAGCCAGCGCTCGAAGAGCTGAATTTTAAGGTCAGTGTTGCCGGTCGCATCATTCGCAATCGAGGAGCGTTTATGGTGCTCCAAGATACCAGCGCGCAAATCCAACTCTATGTCACCAAAGAAGCACGTGAGTTTGCTAAAACAATTGATTTAGGTGATATCGTTGGTGTAGCTGGCGTTTTGCACAAATCTGGCAAGGGTGATCTCTATGTCAATATGGAAGAATTTCAATTGTTGACCAAAGCGCTGCGCCCCCTGCCGGATAAATTTCACGGCTTAGCCGACCAAGAAATGCGTTATCGGCAGCGCTATGTCGATTTGATTGCGAATCCTGAAGTGCGCAAAACCTTTATATTGCGTACGAAAATCGTTCAATTTATTCGTAACTACCTTAACCAACAGCAGTTTCTTGAAGTGGAAACACCCATGTTGCAAAGCATTCCGGGTGGGGCTGCCGCGCGACCCTTTATTACCCATCACAATGCGTTGGATATGGACATGTATTTACGCATCGCGCCAGAGCTGTATTTAAAACGCTTGGTCGTGGGGGGATTTGATCGGGTCTATGAAATTAATCGTAACTTTCGCAATGAAGGTTTGAGTACCCGTCATAACCCTGAATTTACCATGTTGGAATTTTATCAAGCCTATGCGGATTACCATGACTTGATGGATTTAACAGAAGACATGTTGCGACAGTTGTCGTCCTCAGTCTTGGGAAGTACGGAAGTGATCAGCCGAAAGTTAGACAAAGACGGTACCGAGATCAGTCGCGTTACTTATGATTTCGCCAAGCCCTTTGAGCGCTTATCGGTTTTTGATTCCATCCTGCGTTTTAATCCAAGTTTGCAGCCCAGCGATATCGATAATTTAGACAGTGCGGTACAAACGGCAGTTAATCTCGGCATCCCCGTTAAGCCCAGTTGGGGAGTGGGTAAGTTACAAATCGAGATTTTTGAAAAAACAGTCGAGCATCGTTTAGAGCAGCCAACATTCATCACCGAATATCCGACCGAGGTATCCCCCTTGGCGCGACGCAACGATGACAACCCAATGGTAACCGACCGGTTTGAATTCTTTGTCGGTGGGCGAGAAATCGCCAACGGCTTTTCTGAACTCAATGATGCTGAAGACCAGGCTGAACGCTTTCGCCAGCAAGTGGCTGAAAAGGATGCAGGTGATCTGGAAGCAATGCACTACGATGCAGACTATGTTCGCGCTCTTGAGTATGGTATGCCACCTACTGCGGGGGAGGGCATCGGGATTGATCGCCTGGTTATGCTGCTCACCGATTCTGCCAGCATCCGTGACGTACTTTTGTTCCCTCATATGCGGCCTGAATAGGCCGCAAATCCATCTCGCCACCCCTTAAAAGTAGAAAACGCCTTCTTTTTTGATGCTCAATATTAGATGTAAACGGTTACATTGGTGCTCATTTGTTTTATTTTGTGAAGGAGTGCTTATAAAACTACATCACAACTTTTTTAATAAGTTGGGTGCCATATAATCTTGTTTTTGTTACACTGCTTTCGCCCGATTTAATCTGCTTTCTGTACAAAAAACAAGCATTTAGTCGGAAAAACACGGTAATAAGATAAAGATTTTATGGCTGTGTACGCTCTGCATAAATAAGTGGCAGGGAATCCAAATTTGTAAGTGTCATCTTTTGGGGGTTCCTTCCTGGTATAAAAGGAGTGTAAACGGTTACATTTTGCGGTGTTGTTGTTTCGCCAAATAATTGAGGATTGGCCCCCGGGGGGCTGGTTTAAGAATTCCGAGGAAACTCGGTCACCGAACATAACTTCCGAGAGCTTGGTATTGGTTGTTATGTTGAGTTGCTAAAATTTGGTAATGTCCCCAGTTTTTGGGTGACTGCTACCTGCCAAACGGAGGTCAACTCATAAATACGTCTGGTATTGCTTAGCCTAGCACTTCGGTGTCTAGGCTTTTTTTTGTCTCTCGTATCGCTGCTTGGTCGAAAAGCCCACTGCAGCTCAAGTTCCACTTCGTAAGAACCTTTTGAGTCCACCATTCCTGCGTTTATACCGTTGTTTCGCATGCGGTGCGACGCGTTCCGCCCCGACAACAAAAATAAAAAGTTTTAATGGCTATAATTGTTGTTTGGATGAGTACACGGAAGGACAGGGTTTTATTGGATTCATTGGCTACGCCACTACCTGAATGCTTTTGTGGTCGAAGCAAGCCGAAATAGGCTAATTCTTTCCATTGCCTCGATTGATGCGTACCATGGTCTCGTTTTTCGTACACGACTTATTCAATGTCGGATAGTAGATATCGCTCCCAGGCCTGAGTTTCAAAGCGTTTGGCTGAGGCGAGTTGGGTTATGAGCTCCGCTTCAAGCATTAAAATCTACGGCCGACAAGCTGTGACAACGATTAGGTACCAAATAGACGGTTGGAGAAGTATTTATGTTTTTGCGCAAAACTCTGGCGTGGAAGAAAGCTTTTGTAGGGGCTCTATTTACATGCTTTGTGAGCCCCTGTTTCGCTGATGTTTCATTGCCGCGAATACTGAGTGATGGCATTGTGTTGCAGCGTCATCAGCCGATACATATATGGGGATGGGCGACAAAAGAGAAAGCAGTCACTGTAAAGTTGGCTGATCAGGCTGCAGTCAAGGCAAAGGTTGATGGGGGTAAGTGGTTGGCGGTTTTACCCCCCCAGAAGGCTGGTGGACCGTTTCAAATCAAGGTGACCGGGGAAAACGAAGTGGTCATCAAGGATGTTTTGATTGGCGAGTTGTGGGTGGCGTCGGGGCAATCGAATATGGAACTGCCTATGTATCGCGTAAAGGAGCGCTACCCAGAGGAATTTAAACTCACCCAATTCCCGCAAATTCGTCAATTTAAAGTCCCTAAAGAGTTTGATTTTCAAAAACCGCGTGATGATCTAAGTGGTGGCGAGTGGATGACGCCCACACCGGAAAATTTAGGTCAATTTGCCGCTGTCCCCTATTTTTTTGCCAAAGAATTACAGGCAAATGTAAAGGTTCCCGTTGGGGTTTTGGTCAGTGCTTACGGCGGCGCAACAGCACAGGGTTGGATGAGTAAGGAGGCTCTGCGCGCATACCCGCATTATTATCAGCGCGCGGAACAATTATCTGATGCGCAGTATTTGGCAAAAATTCGAGCTGAGGACAAAATCCTTGTCGACAGTTGGTACCGGAAATTGAATGAAAGTGACCGCGGGCTAAAAGGTGCTGTCAAATGGTTTGATCCTCAATACGACTTCAGTGGTTGGTCGGAATACCAAGTGCCAGGATATTGGGAAGATGCGGGCTTAAAAGATGTTGATGGGGTTGTGTGGTTCCAAAAAACGTTTGAGCTTCCAGTCAGTGCAAAGGGGCAAGCAGGTTGGCTGAAACTCGGTCGCCTGGTTGATGCTGATGTCGCTTATGTCAATGGTGTTAAGGTTGGAGAGATTACCTATCAATACCCGCCTCGGCGCTACGATGTGCCGGCGGAATTATTACACGCTGGTACCAATACATTGACCGTTCGCATCGTAAACAATGGCGGCAAAGGCGGATTTGTTCCTGATAAGCCCTACGAGCTGATTATTGGTGAACACACAATCGATTTAAGCGGACGCTGGCAATACAAACTCGGTGCTCAAACAGAGCCCACACCGTCGACTCAATTCAGTCAGTTTTTGAGTCCCCTAGGCTTTTTTAATGCCATGTTGTCTCCAATTTTAAATGTGCAAATGAAAGGGGTGATTTGGTATCAAGGGGAGTCCAATATCTCTACCTCAAAAGAATATTATGAGCTGTTTCCCGCAATGATTCGCGATTGGCGTAAGCATTGGAAGCAGGGCGATTTTCCTTTTATTTTTGTGCAGTTGGCAAATTTAAATGCGGCCTCGGAGCAGCCAGCAGAAAGCTCGATGGCGGAGGCACGCGAAGCTCAGCGGTTGGCCTTGTCAGAACCCAATACCGGTATGGCCGTAGCAACGGATTTGGGTGAGTGGAATGACATTCATCCCCTCGATAAGGCTTCAGTAGCGCATCGCTTGGTTTTAAATGCACGTCACTTGGCCTACGGCGATAAAAAAGTAGTTTACTCGGGCCCGCAGCCGCATCGAGTTTCAACGAAGAAAAATAAATTAATTGTGGTATTTGATCACGTCGGCAAAGGTCTAAAAGTCAAAGGAGAAACTTTGTCCGGCTTCGCCATTGCCGGTAAGGACAAGCACTTTTACTGGGCAAAAGCCAAAATAAAGCGCAATAAGGTGATCCTAACCAGTAACCAGGTTAGCAAGCCTATGTTTGTTCGGTATGCCTGGGCCGACAATCCCGCCGAAGCCAATTTATATAATCGAGAGGGTTTGCCGGCGGTGCCGTTTGAAGCGCAAGCGGGCAAATAGCTTTTCTCATGGCAGGAGCGTCTTCTACAAAAGGCGCTCCTGTAGAGCTCACGATTGGGCCGATGTTGTTTAAATACCAAAAATTGAGGTTGTGATAAAAACGTGACTATTCTGTGATTCTTTGAAGACTTTGCTTGGGTAATTTGGGTGCACACCAACACCAAACATCAAGTTTAAGTTAAAGGAGAATTTCATGAAAAAAAGTGTCTTGCGGACCGTTGTATTGTGGTCTACCTTCATTGCTGTTCCTGCCTCCGCAGCTCATCTCGATTTAACCATCACCAATTTGACTCAAAATATTGTTTTCACTCCGCTGTTAGTCAGTGCAC
>JBNKFP010000038.1:0-15388 GCA_050289365.1 Cellvibrionaceae bacterium
TTCGAGATCGCACTTTCACGCATGGTTTTGTGGTAATTGAATTTATATAAGCAATTAGATTCGTTAATTCAACGAAACAGTCCTGTGCGTAAAAAATATAATTCAAGTTATCCCTAAAACGAACAATATAAATGCGGTTGCCCACTTTGACTTTTTCAATTTCACCCACCCTATACCAATGCCTCACTAAAATAGAGATGTCAGTCTATTTTGAATTTGTGTGTTATGCATGCAGAAATGTGTTGCTTTTTTATAAACGAAGGTTGGTTGTGAAATAAATGTTTTACATGGTACACCTTCAACAAGGTTCACATATTCTTAGTTTTTTAAAGCCACCAGAAATCTCACAAAAAAAGACATTGTGATCAAGTAAGAAAAAATCATTGCCTTAATTGCCACTTTATTCAACAGGAAAATTTGTTTCGAACCACTTCGCGATGCAATGCCATTTGACAAAACAAGAAAATGAGTATCCGCCCCATACTAGCAATACGACTAAAATATCACCCCCAAATTATGTTGAGCGATTGGTAGCATAGGGGGACGCGACAGTTCAGTGTTGTATTTAGAGATCAGCTATACAATAATTGCCTATTTACGAGATAATTATATGCCGTTCAACCATTTTAAAAATAATCCTAAAGGTTATTCTCTCTCCCATCAGATGTTCCTCAATAACAGTGACACCGGTGCAGGTTCCACTATTGCAGGGGCGGCGGTCGCCGTAGCCGGTGGGAATCACCGACAATTATTCACATGGAATGGTACAGCTATTACTTTAACCCGCAATGTTGTTTTACAACCACCGCCGACCTTTAAGCAAAAAATCGGCATGACACTTGGTTATACTAAGCTCAGACGTGACTACAGTGTAGGGGCCTTGGGAGGAGGTGCGCCAGACAATGGTTTCCGCTATTTGCCATTCAGACAAAATCATGTCACCTATATGCAGATGGATGCCAACGCAGACTTCTGCATTACGGGACCTCTGACGGGATGTACGGTAGCGGCAGGGAAAGACCCTGCGGGTGTGGTCTGGTTTTTTCATGCCAACGAAAATAATGCTCACGGTGCTGCCGCCCGTTTAAGTCAACATAATATGCTATTGGCCGCTGCGGCAGCTGCGGGTGTTCCCGCTGCGAATCTGATCACATGTGTCATGACGGTGAACTACCATAATATGGCGTTTGTATTTGGTCGCCGGCGAGCAGGCAATCTCTGGAAATTTTATGTGGTTGATCAGGGTTTCGCGGGAGGAGTGACAAACAAATTTGGTGAGATCTGAATCCTACAAGTTAAGTGCAGGCAGGCATGACAATAAGCCTGCCTGTTCCGTATTAGGTACTACGGAGCGCATAATGGACCGCCCTACATTCACTTTATGCGTTCAAATTGCAATCAATATTGCAGCGACCTGTCATTTGTTACCCATTCAATGGGCAAAAGAATCGTATGTAGAATACAAAGCTCAACAATAACATTCGTTGCAATTTTTCACCCAGAACATCAAGACATTAGCGATGCTTATGAACCGCAATGATTAACACGATACAGGTCAATATGATCGATAAAAAAATACATTCCAAAAATTACTCTTATTCTTGGTCTTTTCATAGATAAAATGTATGAATTTTCTAAGATTAGTTTTGTACAACACCAGAGATCCCTTTACAGTCATTTGACATCATATTGATCGCACCTTGAACGTTCTAACTCAGCGCTTTATCCACAATGGTCTGCGCTTCGCTGAGAATATCTTGCAAATGATCTGGCCCGTTGAAGGATTCGCCATAGATTTTATAGATATCTTCAGTGCCAGAGGGGCGTGCGGCGAACCAGCCGTTTTCAGTGACAACTTTTAAGCCACCTATGGCAGCGTCATTACCGGGAGCTCGGGTTAAGACTGCGGTGATGGCTTCTCCTGCTAAGGTAGTCGATGTCACCTGTTCAGGCGAGAGCTTAGACAGCTTGGCCTTTTGCTCGGCATTGGCCACGGCTTGCACTCGATCGGCAAAGGGTTCGCCATACTGGTTGGTCAAGACCTTATAGCGGTCACCCACATCCTGCCCGGTTACGGCAATAATTTCCGCCGACAAAAGCGCGGGGGCTATGCCGTCTTTGTCTGTGGTCCACACCTGACCATTACGACGCAAAAAGGAGGCTCCGGCGCTCTCTTCACCACCAAAGCCCAGTTCCCCATTTTCTAAGCCGGCAGCAAACCATTTAAAGCCAACGGGGACTTCAATCACTTTGCGGCCTATGCCAGCGCTGACGCGGTCGATAATCTGGCTGCTGACCAGGGTTTTACCCACGGCTGCGTTGGGGCTCCACTCTGGGCGGTGCTGAAACAGATAATCAATTGCCACGGCCAAATAGTGATTGGGTGGCATTAAGCCGACGCTGCGGGTCACTATGCCGTGACGGTCGTGGTCCGTATCGCAGGCAAATGCAATGTCGAACTGGTCTTTGATTCCGATCAGACTGTTCATGGCATACGCGGAGGAGGGGTCCATTCGAATCTTGCCATCCCAATCCACGCTCATAAAACGGAAGGTGCAATCGACATACTTGTTGAGCACGGTTAAGTCCAATTTATAAAAATCGGCTATGGCCAACCAATAGTTCACGCCGGCACCACCCAACGGATCCACCCCCATGCGCACACCTGCGCTGCGAATGGCGTCCATATCGATTACATTGCCTAGATCACGCACATAATTGTTGAGGAAATCATAGCGCTGAGTGGTGGGGGCTTTAATGGCCTGAGCATAGCTTACGCGTTTAACCCCTTTCAGCCCTTCTTCTAAAAACTGATTGGCCCGCTTTTCTATCCACGAAGTTACTGCGGTATCCGCTGGCCCACCGTTGGTGGGGTTGTATTTGAAGCCGCCGCCCTCTGGAGGATTGTGCGAAGGCGTAATCACGATGCCATCGGCCAATCCCGAAGTTCGACCCTGGTTGTAAACCAAAATGGCCTGAGAAATCGCAGGGGTGGGGGTGTATTCACCATCGGGTGCCAGTAAGATCTGCACACCGTTGGCCGCTAAAACCTCTAGGGCAGTGACCAAAGCAGGCTCGGACAGGGCATGACTGTCAATGCCGATAAAAAGCGGACCATCGATATTTTGCCGTTGCCGATACAGGCATATGGCCTGCGTAATCGCCAGTACATGATGCTCATTAAAGGAATATTTGAACGACGATCCGCGATGCCCTGAAGTGCCAAAACTCACTCTGTGACCCGCTTCTTGCGGATCCGGCTGCAAACTGTAGTAACTGGTTACCAATTGAGCGACGTTAATAAGGATGTGTTCTGGGGCGAGCTTGCCGGCTAAAGGGCTGATATTGGGATTGCTATCGGTCAAGGGTACTTCCTCCGACTTGATCAAAATGGGTTGTGCAGACATAAATTAGGTTAAGGAAATGTGCGTTTAGGTTAGCGGATTGTGCTCGGGGAGTACACCAGCATTCAACGATCTGTAGGATTTTGCGTTCAGGATGGGTAGACTTTCGTTCTAAGCGGATGAAGTGCAGGGATATGATGTGCTACACCGTGTCAGCAAGACCAAGCAACACACGTCCAAACCAATATAAGAAGAGGCGCGACATGGAAAATAAACATGCGTATTTTATCGAAATTTTCAAATACCCTATTTTGGTATTTTCAATTGTGCTTGCGGTGTTGATATTAAAAGTCTCGCTGGGTTTGGAGTTTGGGGTGGTCACTGAACTGTCCACCAGTGGTCTAAAATTTTCCGAGCAAAGCAACCAGGCTGCCTTAAAAGCCATCTCCGAACTGGAACTGAAGTTGGGCGAATTGAGCCTTAAGGTTGAAGCACTTGAAGAAGGAGGGCACCCAGAAAGCGCGATGGTGCAAAACAATTTTACAGCAACCCAAGAGGTTTCCGATTCCACCGCCGCGATTGCTCGCCTCACGGCTGGCACTCAAGACAGCAAGCCCACGGTTCTAACCGGTTATATGTTTATCGGAAACTACACCAAGGATTGGGATAAGACCACCATAGGTCGCTTAGACACGGGCTACGGCAACACCACACCGCCCGCCGAAATGCGTCAGGGCATGCAATATCGCGTGCTGGGTAACATGGTAATTCGAGACGGACTGCCACCCAATACCGACGAATATTATCGAGCACGAGCCAATATCGGTGTGGTTCCCAGAAACAGCCTGGTCACTCTTCTCGACAACCCGGAGGCGGTTAAACGTGACTCTGTAGTGCAATATTGGGCCAAAGTCGAATATATTAAGGATGATAGCAACCTACCCCGCACCAAATCGAATTGACATCTAGAGTGATAAAAATGCCTAAATCGAAATTAAACTCAACATTCTAGCGACACAGATAAAGGGAGAAAGATGATCCAAAGGCTTTGCATTTTTGCATTTGTGATTTTAATCAATAGCTTACCTCTTAGGGTGCGCGCGGAACCCGTATCGTTCTCTTTTATGAAAGCCGAGGGCACCCACATTATTAACAGCAAAGGCAATGCCGTTTACTTGCGGGGGATATCCTTTGGCAATCGTGTCTGGACCGACGAACGTTTACCAACACAACATCACAGCGCGGTAGACTTTCAACGGGTTCACGACCTGGGTATGAACCTAGTCCGATTTTACATCAATTACAAAACCTTAGAGAGTGATCAAAAACCTTATTTTTATTTGGCTGACGGCTGGCAGTGGCTCGATCAAAATATCACCTGGGCAAAAGCCGCTGGCGTTTATTTAATATTGAATTTGCATGTGCCTCAGGGCGGCTTTCAATCACAGGGCAAAGGTTGGGACCTTTGGCAAAAGCCGGAATTGCAAAATCGTGCAATCGCACTTTGGCGAGCGATCGCGCAGCGCTATCAAAATGAACCGGTTGTTTTAGGTTACGATTTATTAAATGAACCGGGCGTACCCAACAACAAAAATCAGTGGCAACAACTGGCACAGCGAATGGTCACTGAAATTCGCAAGGTCGATACGGTCCATCCAATTATCATAGAGCGCGTAAATTCCATCAATCGCCAATGGACGAATGATCGAGATATGAACTTTGTGAAAGTCAATGATGACAACATTATTTATACCTTTCATAGCTACGACCCATATTTTTATACCCACCAAGGTATCCCCTGGGATAAATCCATGCGTACGCGCAATGGCGGAGTATGGCCCGATAAAGAAACTGGCCATACTCGCCAGTTCCTCGCAAACACCATAGACCGATATTTAGCCTGGGGAAAACGCAATAATGTGCCGCTATATTTTGGAGAGTGGGGGTTATAGAAAGCGAATTTTGAAAATAAGAAAGGCGGTTTAAATTACATTAAGGATATGCTGGAAATTCTCGACCAGAGAAAAGTTACCAATACCTTTCATGTTTATCATGAAGAATCTTTTGGCCTTTTTCGTGGGGACGGCGCGCTTGAGATCAGCAATGTCAATAAACCCTTAATGGATTTGTTTATTCGGCATTTCGCGAAAAAAGAAATAGATAAACACCCATTGCAATAGAATCCGCACAATAATCACCTTGCCGGCACAAACCTGTTTCACCCTACTGAATTCAGCCTATGTGATTTCTTCCGACAATAATATGGCGAAGTGGCGGGGTGTGAACTTAAAAAATTGCTTTTTCTGGTTATTCTTTGATCGCATTCAAAGGCTTAAACTGAAAAATAGGTTATCCTGCGTGGAATTATTTTATTCACCCAGCACGCTTATAACCGAGTATTAAGCATGAAAACACCACTGATGCTACTTTCAATCATTGCCTGCACCGGCAGCTTGAGCGCATGCGATAATCCAAAATTGTCTAACGCCAAGTTTTCAAGTTCCAGTGCTATATCAAGCAGCTCCAACGCTGCTCAAAGCAGCGCCAGCAGCCCAGCGCCCAATACAAATACGCTGGTGATCAATGAAGTTGTCGTTAAGTCCGAGGATACTGAATTTTTAGATGGCAATGACTGGATTGAAATCTATAACGCCGGTGCAAGTAGCTTGGAACTGAGCGACTACTGGATTGCAGACAGCGACAGTGAGCGCTATAGGCTGCCCGCAGTGACCCTGAATGCAGGGGAATATTTTGTGCTGGCGGCTGTTGATGTCGATGATCCCGCCCCACCATCCCCCTCAGTCCCGTTTAAATTAGGAGCTGAGGACAGCCTTCAGCTGTTCAAAGATGAGCAGCTTGTTACATCTATGTCCTGGGCAGATGGGCAGATTTACGAGGGCGCCGGATTTGGTCTGGTTGATGAAACGCCGAAATCTACCGTACCGACACCAGCGGCTGCCAATATACTTTCACCAGTTGATACCACACCAACTGGCAACTCCGAGTTGATTATCAGCGAAGTGGTTGCGAAATCAGCCGATCTTAACTTTCTTGGCGGCAGTGACTGGATTGAACTTTACAACTCAGGGGCAAATATCATATCCCTGTCGGACTATGCATTGGCCGATCGCACCAACAGCCCAATTGCGCTTTCTGGCCAATTGAATCCTGGCGAGTACCTTGTGATTGCAGCTGTAGATATCGCTGATGCGAATCCCCCTTCACCATCGGTACCTTTTAAGTTCGGCAGTGAAGACTCTGCGCTCTTGTACCAAGGCGACGAGTTAGTGGACAACATGAGTTGGACTGCGCCCGAAGTGTTGGAAGGTAAGGGTTTCGGTGTTGTTGACGGGGTCCAGCAGTCTACTGAGCCGACACCCAATTTGCCCAATAAAGCCGCACCGATCCCAGAAAATCCAATGCCACAACTGGGCAATATTATCATCAACGAACTTGTCGCAAAATCCGATAACACGGCTTACTTAGAGGGTAATGATTGGTTTGAATTATTCAATACCGGAGAAAACGCGGTTGAGTTAAGCGATTATTACATTGCCGATAGCGGAAGCGAACTTATCCAATTGCCCGCTGGGACGCTGACTCCCGGTGCGTACATTGTTATTACCGCGGCCGATGCGGACGACATCAATCCTCCAGCACCATCAGTACCATTTAAATTAGGCGGGCAAGATGCGCTATTTTTGTATGTTGGCGAGAACCTGATTAGTACTGTTTTTTGGTACGAAGGCGAGGCGCCATTGGGACGAAGCTTCGGATTGTTTGAGGGGCACATGCAGACGACAACTCCGACACCCGGCGCAGCCAATCAAGAATAACAACCGGGGATATATAAGGTATTCTGTTTATTTGTCGAAGCCAGATTGCTACCGATCTGAGCAGATCAAATTACGCTCATGATTCTCAAGTAAAAGGCCCGCGAGCTAAATTTATACCACGGGCCAGTCACATTGTATTATTTGGATTGCATCCATCTCAGCTATATCAATGCGATTTCAAATCGAAACTGTGCCAATCTGCATCTCCTCCATCTCCGCCGACCACACCATCACGCCCAAGCGAATAGACATCGTAACCCTGCAAATCAACCTCATAAATGTAATCGTTCCCCCAGGGATCCACTGGAAAGGAATCTAAATAACCGCCTTGACGCGATCTTTTCGGAATGGGGGGCTCATCCGGTCGGTTAACCAATACCTGCAAACCTTGCTGTTGCGACGGAATTGTAAAATTATCCAAGGCGTATACTTTTAACGCCGCTTTTATACTGCTTATATCTTGTCTAACTCGACCTTCCTCGCATCACCAACAAAGGATAAAATGTTGGGTGCCACGATTCCGATTAAAAGCCCAATTATTAATATCACCACCATAATCTCAATTAAACTGAAACCAAACTGGTTGATCACTACATATTGCTCTTTTCACATTGTCCTATGCAGATAAAAAGCAAGAAGGGGATTCATTATGAACACCCTATTTTTGCGACAGCAACCCTAATTATTTTAATTTCTCCTATTTAATCAAATTTTCTGGATAGGCAGAGGCCGTCAACTTCCATAACAAAAAAATGCATTTAATAGAATAAAGACATATGCCCTTTACCAACCAAAAATGAATGCGCGGAGAATGAAGTCAGAAACAGAACAAGGAAAGCAGACATCAACACGAATATCGTAGTTGAGCTGATATTTTGCGAGACAAATTTACTGAGAATTGTGCCGCCCTATTAACAAGTGGAGCTCTAAATAGGACGGCATTTAAATAGCAGATAAATAATTTAACTTACAATCTTAGGAACCGTAACAATCACCTCCTCATCTTTTTGAATAACCTTTAATTTGGCTTGATCCACCGGTTGATCCAATACTAAGGACTGGGAAAAGCTGCTGATTGACTGAGACCGCGAAAAACCATTTTTCTGACTGTTCTCATTCTCGTTTGTTACTTCTCCTGAAATCGTGAGAATACCATTAGAAATACCGGCATTCACTTCGATATTTTCACCTTCCGGCACTTTCACCACAACCTTGTATTCATCTTTATCATCTTCAAGACGGATTGCAGGATTATTCTTTGTCGCACTGAGGGCTCCGGAAAATAGGCTCGTATCATTCGCCATCATTTTGTCCATTTGCTCGTCCATCCACTTTGAGACTTCCGATAAATTATGTGGCGCTTGTCCTAGCCATTTCTGCATTTCATCCCAATCGTCTAGGTCACGGGGAGATTTCGTCAGAGAAGAGTGAACATCGCCAAGTGAAGTATTTTCCCTTTGTTCAATGGAATTCAAACGATTGTGAAAATTCCATGTCGTAACACCAAGAGCGACCACCAAGGCAAAACAAACACCTGTAGAAAGGCTCAACAATTTAAATTTTCTATTGCTGGTCATTTGACCCACCTCCTTTTATATAAATGCATTTAGTCAATACGCTAAAAAGGAATGTATTTATTGCTGCCGCATGACTGCCAACTGCGGTATTGCTGTGGACAATATTCACTCAACATTGTTCCCTATGCACCACAAGAGTTTGGACCTCAAAGGGGTTACTGGTGTCTTTTAAAACGACATAGGAGTTGACCATAGGATAAATGGAATGCCCTTACCGGTGTGCGTTTGCAAAGCTGTCTTGGCACAAACCTGAACTACTAAGCTCTTTAGAGTGAATTGAGGGAGTTGAAATGCAAATATGCTTGGTGGTTATGAAGCATGAGGATGGGCTAGAACGGCCTCACTCGCCAGGAGCCGCAAACAAAAAACCCCCGCCTGCTCGGCGAGGGTTTTTTGTTTGGCGCACCCGGAGAGATTCGAACTCCCGACCAAGTGGTTCGAAGCCACCTACTCTATCCAGCTGAGCTACGGGTGCATAACACGGTTTTTCTAATCAAAATGTTCTATTTTGCAGGCTTTAGCAATGCTAAGACATTAAGCCGTGCTTCATAAACACTTGTCTCACCCAACTGAGCTGCGTTCGTTACACTGAGTGTGCATAACGTTCAGTGGAACTGAAGACAAGCACCTGGGTTTCACGCGGACTGGCTGCCGCTTAGCGGTGCACATCATACCAGGAGTGTTGGAATAGGCAAGTGCATAATCACGGAGAAAGTGATCTTGAGGTGGGGACAAAAGGCTGTAGCAACAAAGGTTTAGGGTCCAAGCCCCTAAACCTTTGATTTCATGTGGTTACTTCTCTTCTGGAGTAATACCCGCCATGATGTCGGAGTAGGTGTCCTTGTCACTTAAGATATCCAAAAACTCTTTGTGTGAAGGCGCGATGTAAAAAGCGCCAACCACCAATACGGTCATCAAAGCAGATGCCTTCAAGTTTTTGTAGTCAAAGAATTTAAAGGCTCCGCCAATGGAACGAGGCTTGGGGCTGTTGGAGAAATCCACAGCATAGGTCTCGTCCAAAAGCAGGTGGAGCACATACCCCAAAAATACAAACAAGCCGTAAAACCAGCTGGCTTGATTGCTGGCGCCAACTGCACCCGCCAGAGCAGAAATTAACAACCCAAAAAACAAGCCTGCCATCACCGAATGGAAAGCGCCTCGATGCTTGGTAAAGGACTCGAACAAATAACGAATTCCATATTGAATCACAATAAATACCGCACCGGCTGCGAGCCACACCCAGATTAAAGGCCATTGATTGATAGTAGACACTACGGTTATCGCCGCAGCCAAAACACTAAACAATCCAAATACGATCCCCAAGCTAGAGGGGTTATCAGAATCCATATCGGGTAACAAGCCGCCAGCAGTGCCCGCGATCCAACATAAAAACGCTTCTTCAGGTTTAAGAATTTCTGCGTTCAGCAACATGGTCGCACCGAGACCACTACCGACTGTTGCATACTGCAAATGAGTTTTAAAGTTTGCCATAATCGAATCCTGTTTATTGAATTTATAGATTTGCAAGGTGAAGGGTAAATTAAACGTGTGTATTTTAAACCAGGTGGTGGATAAATATACACCTTTGTAAAAATAGTTTTCAAGTGGGCGTTTAAATGCGGATCCCCCTAGTAACACATCCTAACTACAGCTTCGCATTTTCCACTCGACACCGTTTCCCCATGGACAAGTTTGGTTTGTTGTTAACCTATTTACAATCCGTGGGCATAGCAAAAGAGAAAAATATTTTTCGGCCAGGCGCAATCAAACGCGCTTTGCTCGATGAAATTCACTGTCCAAACTACGTTGCCCGTTTTTTAGAAAACGCACTTCAGCCAGGCGAACAAAGAGCTTTGGGATTGCCTTGGAGCGACGCATTAAAACAGCGCACACTTATATCGCCAAACGGCACATTATTGGCGTCTAAACTCGCATTACGCCATGGCGTTGCCTGCCATTTAGCGGGAGGCACGCACCATGCGCATTACGATCATCCTTCCGGTTTTTGCATATTCAATGACTTAGCCATTACCGCAAAAGTTTTGTTGGCCCAACAACAGGTCAACAAAATTGTCATATTTGATTGCGATGTTCACCAAGGCGACGGGACCGCTACGATGTTGGCGAATGATGTTAATGCCATTACGGTTTCCATTCATTGCGAGAATAATTTTCCTGCATTAAAACCGCTCAGCGATGTAGATGTGGCCATTGCAGATGGCGCTTCAGACCGATTTTATTTGGATGTTATTTTTCAAACGTTTGAGCAAGTGATTCAACAACACAAACCGGAATTGGTCATTTATGACGCAGGTGTGGACGTTTACCAACATGATCCGCTGGGACGACTCAATATTTCGGAAACCGGTATTCGGACCCGGGATCGATTTATCATTGAATATTGCAAAGAAAACGCAATACCCCTGGTGACGGTTATTGGCGGTGGTTATGATAATGACCGCAAGGCACTGGCGCGACGTCACGCCATCGTCACCGAGGAATGCCAAACCCTATGGCAAGCCGCCACCTAACCACGACGGAACAGAGAGTAAATTAATGAATAAAGGCACAGATACCCCCTGGCAAACCGGCCGCAATGGCATGCAAAAAACCCTTGTGCAGTCCAAAAACGGCGCCAGCGCGGAAATTTATCAGCAGGGTGCCCATTTGACCTCATGGACTACGCTCCGCGGCAAGCAGTGGCTATTTTTGAGTGCGCAGTCCAAATTTGAAACGGGCACAGCCATTCGCGGCGGAGTTCCGGTCATTTTTCCACAATTTAACGCTTTCGGTAGTGGACAGCGGCATGGTTTCGCCCGCAATCTGGACTGGCAAATCAAGAGTCAGTCTGGGAATGAACTGATATTGCAACTGGATAATAATGATGCAACCCAAAGCTGGCCCCATCCTTTTCACACTGAGCTGCGCGTTGTGGTTGGCGACAGCTCTCTGCAGATACAACTTAAAGTAAGCAATACCGGTGACGAGTCCTGCCAATTCACCTGCGCTTTGCACAGCTATTTTGCTATTGACCACCTAAGCACCACTTTTGTCAGTGGTCTAGACAATCTCCATTACTGGGACAATGATGGCTCTCCGTTCAGCCAACGCCGCCGATTCACGGGCTCTTCACTGAGCATTGCGGACGCCATTGACCGGGTATTCTTCAATTACCAGAAACCTTTGGTGTTGACGACCGCCAGCGAGAGTTTGCAGCTCGAACACATTGGCTTTGAAGATATTGTCATTTGGAACCCGGGCGCTAAAGCCGCAAAAAATATGTCGGATTTTGGGGATTCAGAATATAACGCCATGCTTTGTATTGAAGCCGCGCAAATTGATCGACCGATCATTTTAGAGCCAGGGGAGACTTGGCAGGCCTCGCAAAACCTTACGGAGATAAAGTGATTAGCAACCTCAAGCAAATCACTTGGTTTTTTCAGCCACAGCGGAGCCGCGTATTGCCTTTATGTTTGTAGGTCGAGCAAAAAAGACTGGGGATTCTGCACAGGATCAAAGCGCAAGTCCCCAAAATGTAGCGTAAAACTACCCCATCACCCCGCCAGGAAACCCTTTTAGCGTCACGAATATCAACTCCAAAAGTGATCATTAATGCACCCAAATCAGATTGCCATGCACACTTATTGAAGGCTTCGCTGCACCAGCATGCTGCTTTTATGTGCTCCAGCGCCAAAGTCGACTTAAATATCAGCTAAGACCTACAAAAATAGATCAAGTATGGTGCGCATGTAGCGCCAATGGTGACCCAATCCCGTGCATCAGCATGTATATCTATCCCCAAAGTCGCCTGTATCCTTTTTTTATTTCGTTTATTCACAAGGCATTACGCCGTATTTACGACTTTGGCCTAGTTCCTGCTATGTCCCGTTGCATTCAAATAGTTTTAATTCTTTATAGTGAGAGGAACCCATGGCCTATTTAGCCCCTTCAGAATTCGTCACCAAAATGGTCGATGCCGGCGAATCCAAAATTTTCATGTCGACAAAAGATACCGTTATTCGTGCTTACATGGCCGGTGCCATATTGGCTTTGGCTGCGGTGTTTGCCATTACCATCATCACCCAAACCGGTTCTCCTTTGATCGGCTCAATTCTCTTTCCTGTGGGGTTCTGCATGCTCTACCTGTTAGGCTTCGACTTGCTGACAGGGGTATTTGTACTTTGCCCATTGGCGCTGATCGACAAACGACCTGGCGTGACCCTGAATGGTGTTTTGCGCAACTGGGGACTGGTGTTCATTGGTAATTTCGCGGGCGCTTTAACAGTCGCTTTTATGATGGCCTTTGTTTTCACCTACGGCTTCTCCACTGATCCCGGACCTGTAGGCCAAAAAATTGCTGGCATTGGGGCGGCTCGCACCTTAGGTTATGAACAATACGGTGCACCCGGCTGGTTTACTATCTTCGTGCGTGGCATGTTGTGTAACTGGATGGTATCGACTGGTGTTGTTGGCGCCATGATTTCAACCAATGTTAGTGGCAAGGTCATCGCGATGTGGATGCCAATCATGTTGTTCTTCTTCATGACCTTTGAACATTCCGTCGTGAACATGTTTTTGTTCCCATCGGGCTTGATCATGGGCGGAGAATTTTCCATCATGGACTACTTCTTGTGGAACGAAATTCCAACCGTCTTGGGCAATCTTGTCGGCGGCTTGGCATTTACTGGACTCACTCTGTACGCGACGCACGTTCGCACTTCACCTAAGCGCGTTGCCGCTTAATGGATAGTGCCCCTGCCTTCGCGGGGGCTTTTTTAATGACAAATACGCTTTCCCTTGCCATCGGCCAATATTCTGACAAAGGCCGCAAACCACTCAATCAAGACTTTCACGGCGCACTCGTTCCACAAGACCCTCTGCTCAGTTCAAAAGGCATCGCCGTCGCTATCGCCGACGGGATAAGCAGCAGCGATGTCAGCCAGATCGCCAGCCAGACCGCCATTTCCAGCTTTTTCGCCGATTATTACAGTACCGCCGAAACCTGGTCGGTAAAAACCTCAGCCGTGCGTGTGTTAACCGCCACCAATGCTTGGCTACATGCGCAGACCCATCGCAGCCAATATCGCTATGAAAAAGATCGCGGCTATGTGTGTACCTTCAGCGGTATGGTTTTCAAGTCGAACAAAGCCCATATTTTTCATTCTGGAGACTCTCGTATTTATCGCATCAGCGGCAATAGCCTGGAGCAATTGACCCGCGATCATCGCTTGCAAGTCGCCGAGGGACAAAGTTATTTGAGTCGAGCTCTGGGTATACATGACCATATCGATATTGATTATTCCGCCGAACCCCTGGAAATTGGCGACCTCTTTTTGCTGGCTACCGATGGGGTTTACGACTATCTCGACACCACTCAGGTTACAAAGGTCGTAGAACAATTTGGCAACGATTTAAATCAAGCGGCACAAGCCATCGTAGAAAATGCCTATGCCAGTGGCAGCGAAGATAATTTAACCTGCGTTTTGGTACGGATAGATCAGTTGCCCGTTCAGGAACTCGAGGAGATACACAATAAATTAACTCAGCTGCCTTTTCCGCCGCAGTGGCAACCGCGAGATAAATTCGACGGCTACCAAATTGTCCGCCAACTCTACGCCAGTGCACGCAGCCATATTTATTTGGCAGTGGATGAAGAAAGCGGCGAAACGGTCGCCATTAAAGTACCTTCCACCGAGTTGCGTCAGGATACAGCACACCTGGAACGTTTTTTATTGGAGGAGTGGATTGCTCGGCGCATTAACTCCGCTTATGTCTTAAAGCCGTGTCGCCACGACCGCGCGCGAAGTTATTTTTATATCGCCACAGAATTTATCGAGGGCACCACCTTAACGCAATGGATGGCGGATAATCCACAGCCGGATATGAGTAAGGTACGTGATATTGTTGAACAAATTGCAAAAGGTTTACGAGCCTTCCACAAATTGGAAATGTTGCATCAAGATTTACGCCCTGCGAATATCATGATCGATAACACCGGGACAGTGAAAATCATCGATTTCGGCTCGGCACTCATTTCAGGCCTAAGCGAAATTCACTCCCCAATCGAGCAACAACATATTTTGGGTACAGCACAATATACAGCGCCAGAATATTTTATTGGGGACTATGCTACGCCCCGTTCAGATCAGTTTTCTCTCGCCGTCATAGCCTATCAAATGCTCAGCGGCCGACTGCCCTATGGCACGGCGGTATCCCAAGCAAAAACCCGCACAGCTCAGCGACGTTTGATATACCAAAGCGTACTGGCGGATGACCGGGAAATTCCCGTCTGGGTAGACGAAACGTTAAAAAAGGCGCTTCATCCCAATCCCTACAAACGCTACGATGAATTAACGGAATTTATTTACGACTTAAAATACCCCAACCCTAAATTTGTCAGTATGCACAGACCCCCACTCGTAGAGCGGAACCCCACCGCATTTTGGCAGCTCGTTTCACTCGGCTTAACCTTGGTGATTATTTATCTACTTTGGCGAGACGTTTAATCGCTCCATAAAAATCGTGACTTCAGCCATAACCAAACCGAACTTTTTGATGTAAGAGCGGTTGATCAGGCGTTGGTTGTCAAAAGTCCACATCCAATCATCAAATGTTACGGAATAGGTTTTAT
>JBNKFP010000039.1:0-15085 GCA_050289365.1 Cellvibrionaceae bacterium
TCACCCTCTGGCTCAATAAATATCAGTGGGCGCCCGGCAATATTCACATGGCCTTTGGCAACCGCCTCGGCCCAATATTCCCCCATTTGAGTGGACGGGGTAATCGGGTAGGCACCGGCGCCATCAGTGGACTCGCGCTCGCACATGATCACGGCACTGTTGCCATCCAGTGCAGCGCGCACTCCGGGATATTTCACTGTTGTGTTGGGTTTGTTCATGACTTAAACCTTTTTCCAATCGGTTGTACTGGGCGATTTTATGTTGGACTTTCCGGCAGCGGCTGTTGCCGCCATAAGCGCTTGGCTTCATGACCTTTGCGAATTTCTCCGCCCTCCCACCAGACGATGGCTCCAGTCGGGCAGCGCTCTATGGCTTCCGCTCCATCTGTACTTTTTTGGTAATCAATCACCGGTAAGTTGTGCTGCATGGCGATATGTTGATCTTTGGCATCCATCGCGCAACGGCCACAGGCGGTGCAACCGACTTGGCAATCGGCGAGAATTTCATCACCCTGCTCTTGGTTTTTACAGGCTACCCAAAGCTGATGACTAATGGCTTGCAAACTGAATAGATCTTTCGGGCAAATGGCAACACAGTCACCACAGGCCGTGCACTTATCTTCATCTACCACCGGCAACCCGTGACTGTTCATCTCAATCGCGTGAAAGGTGCAAGCCACCGCGCAGTCACCGAACCCTAAACACCCCCAGTGGCAAGCCTTATTGCCGCCACCGACTTGCGCTGCGGCGACACAACCCTGCGGCCCGATGTAGTGCGCTTTATTGACGGCAACCTGATTGCCGCCAGCACAGGCCAAACGCGCCACCCGCTTTAGTTCGCTACCGACATCGACTTTTAGGTAATCAGCAATCACCGTGTGCTGGGCGTCGGAACTGACGCTGCAGCGACCGGGCAACACCTGCCCACCGACCAAAGCTTCGGCAAAAGCGTGACAACTGGGAAAACCACAACCACCGCAATTGGCGTGTGGCAACATGTCCTCTACCGCTTCAATACGCGGGTCCTCAAAGACAAACAGCTTGCGATTGGCCAAGACCAACAGGGTAGCGAGCAGCAAAGTCACGCCGCCCAAGGTGACGACGGAGATCAATAAGGTATGCAACATAACGACGCCGTCGCCAAGCTGTTAAACATAGACACTCCGCGCAACGTGCTTATTTGAAATTATCGAGCGGAAATTCGATTTATAACCAGATCATTGACAGTCTAGGGTCTGCGACAAAGAGGGGATTGATTTGAGTCAAGGCTAAGAGGAAAGCTGATAAACCTACTGAGGCGCTAACAAGGTCGATTGGGATCTACCCAATATTTACCCGCGTAGCCCAATGCTAAGTTAACGCTGAAAAAAGATTAGCGAGTCGTATTTTGTGAGGAGACGAAAACGAATACTGCAGAGTCTTTAAACCCAATAATCCTCAGTTTGAAAGCTATGGAAAAGATTCTATTGCCCAAACCTGCACAGGTAAAAATGGAATTCTATTTTTTGATCGTAAATTATCGACGCGCACAGACGATTTTAAAAATAGTCAGCAGTTTTTAGAAAAGATTGAAAAGCAGTAGAGCGAATTCCCTACTGCCTTAATCCAATTGCCCTTGTTAAACCTTAATCACACGCTGTCGCATCAAGGCTGTCAATCCATGCTGCAATCAAGTCAGCACCGACTTGATCCACCACGGTGCTGCCAAGCGGCGGCATCTGGCCCTGACCGCGATGACCAATACGCCACCAGATACTGGATTTTTGGTGGTTGCCCGGGGTGACGTAATGCTCATCTTCAAAGTCAGTGACTCGGGTGATGGGGGCAATATTACACAGGTCTTTATCTTTGAATGGCGTTGAAATGCGCGCGTCCCAAATGGAGCGTCCGCCCCCCAACCCTCGGTGACAAGCGGCACAATTAGCATGTAAATAGGCCAGCGCACGCGACTCCAATGAGCCAGTGGTTTCGGTAGGTGCAGGTAAGGGTGTCGGATAGGTGACATTGCCCGCTAACATCCCCAGAGCGTGAAGAGTCTGCACTTGATTTCCGTCGCGGCCTGTTTGCGGGTAGCTATGGGTAATATTTAATTGTCGAGTTTCGGGCCCCAAACTATAACCAGCCCGGGGAGTGTGGCACTGGCCGCATTCGTTGCGCGACGGGAAGTGCCGAGGCAAATCCCCATCAATGGTTATATCCTTGCCTTTGGCCTGCACCAGTACCGCTTGTGACGCACTGGTCCACTCATAGGTGTAAGCACCGTAAACCCCATTGCTGTAGCGCAAGATAAAACGCGTCTCTAAATTTTCTCCCTTCACTTTAAAGTGTTTAATTAAGACCCCACCTTTTGGTAGCTCCCAATCCCCATCAGCGTCAACATTAAAACGGGTGTCCTGCGGTAAAGACAAAAAGCGCATCTTCTCAGCTCCGTCGGACCAGAATGGATGAGCAATCGAATAGCCTATGACACCTTCTGCCGGAACCAAAGGATCCAAACTGGCAAAGCAACCTGTGTCCAACAGATTTGCCGGTGGCCCCGCAACACCATTACTGACATTCGACTCAATTAATGAAATTTTTCCATTCGCCAGATCTATGTGGAATAGATCGCCACTATTATTTTCACCAAATGCCGCAATACCAGAGGATACCCCCTCAGCGATCAACTCTTCATTGAATTGCTTATCCGGATCATAAGCCCACAGCAATCCGGTCTGATAGTCTCCATATATATATTTGCCTTTGAGATTAGGCATTTTTTCACCGCGATACACATAACCGCCGGTAACAGAATTTCCTGGGCCGCACCCAGGTAGCGTATGGTATTTATGTTCCGGCAAAGTATTGTCGCCGTTGCAACCGAGCGGACCACAGATATCCGCCTCCCAGTTAGGCCAACCGTAATTTTTACCCAGCTGCACTTTGTTGATTTCTTCAAAACATTCTTCGCCGACATCGCCAACCCACAAATCACCATTTTCCTTATCAAAACTGATCCGCCATGGGTTGCGAAAACCATAAGCATACACCTCGTTGTTAAAGGGATTGCTCGCTGGAATCACGTAAGGAGTGTTGCTGTCGGTATCCACATCGATACGAATAATCGTTCCGTAAAGCACAGTGGGATCACCCACTTTGTTGGTGCGCTTATCGTCACCAATGCTCATATACAGAAAGCCATCGGCGCCAAACGCTAGAGTACCGGCGTTGTGAATTGATCCGCGCCGAAAGTAATTTTGAGTTTGGGGCAGATTAAATAGAATTTTTTCGTCACTCGCAGTCAAACCCTCGGCATCGGTTGTGAATCGCGAGATCCGTGTTATAAAACCCTCTTCGTCCACCATATGCGCAATGTAGACATAAGGTTGATCTGGGAATTGCGGATGAAATGCCATGCTCAACACACCACCCTCCCCCCCAGCTTCAACGACTTCCGTTAAATCGAGAAAATCAGTAGCAGTGGAAGCCGAAAAATCGGAGCTGATGCGTCGAATCAAACCTGTTTTTTGCAGAATGAAATAGGGGTTTGTGACGCCGCCAGGCAACTGCACCAAGCCGATCGGCTGAGTCAATTTTAAGTCTGGCCAAATTCGCGTGAGCTTGAAACTTCCAGAAGCCGGCGCTTCGCCAGCCACGCAGACATCACTGACTGGGCGCTGATCCAGCCCCACAATTAAACTTGCAGGTGCGGGTGCTATGTAGCAACTTTTAATCGTGCCTTTGATAGGCTCACCGAACACATCAATAGAACAGTTAATATCCGCATCGACTTGTTGATAAACATATCGCCCTTGCGCTCCAAATCGGACCACTGATGGCTCAGATACTCGACAGCGTTCATGCTCGCCGGAGCACCTTACGTAGTTTAGATCTGCAAAGTCGACCGAGGGCATTGAACTACTACTTGAGCTCAGCAACGTGGCTTTGAAACATTGTTTTGCCACCCATTTTAACGGATCGCCAATGATCTTAGGATCGCAAAGAATGTTGTCTGTAACCTCAACGTAAATGTACTTACCTTCTGCACCAAACCGCACTACTGAGGGCTCACTAACTGCACAAGTCCGTGCTTCATTTGCACAAAACGTGAAATCCAAATCCGCGTAGCTCTTAGCACTCGAGTTGTTCGATACTGACGAAACGGTAGCCGAACTAGAAATTGGACTACTACTTGGGCGAGAACTGGAAACAGCGGCGCTTGTTGTGACCGAGGAGGACAAACCAATCGAAGAGGAGGATTCCTCTGGTCCACCACATGCTATGAAACTGCACGAAATTACGATCGCAAAAATCGCGTTATGAATTCGTCCAAAACAATTTGGTATCGCCTTGAATAAGACCATATTCCTTCACCTGAATATCGACCTGGAGGGCTGAATGTATGGCAAATGTCAATACGCGATTCACTACTGCCAACGAAATTTTGGCGACACGAATGGTGCAACGCCAAATGAGCTCAAAGCTCACGCGCGCAAATTTACCACAGAACACATGTCAAACATATGACCATTAAAAAGAATTTTATATCGGAAGGGAAACTCAGAAATAAGTTAAATTTACCGCAAGCACGAGGGTTGAATATCAATTAAAAAGTAGCAACTTCAAAAACTGAACGTGTGAATTCTAATCTATCCATAACACTCCAAGGGGTTCTCATCATTCGATGAATAGTGGACCAGAGATTTTTCTAGTCAACTTCCTCAACACGCAAATTCATTATAGTCGCAAGAACCACTTGATACATCGAATCACTTTACTCTTTACATCAACTCGCATTATATTCACACGTTAACTATATGATATTTAAATACTATTTTCTATTGGACGGCTCCCTGCGTTCAAGGTTAAAGGTGTGAATTAACTTTAGCCTCGCTCAATTATTATCTGAATAGCGCAAATGCTTTTTTGAAATCCATATGGAAATCTTAAGTGTGCCACACTCAAAATATTATCTTAGGGGATGCAATCAACACGTCGATGTTTATCATCACATTACTTTTGGCAACTCTTTTTAATACTGGACCCACCTTTGCTAAAGCAATAGGCTTCGGATTTTCAAGTAAATACAAGATCGGTTATAGAAATTTTTTTGCCGACAAGCGATCTACAGGCGCGTTCTGAAAAGCGGCCATTCACTCACAGTATGATCAAATTACGGAAGTTTCTATGCCAATTTATTAAAAACCAAATCCCAAACACCATGACCCAACCGCTCACCGCGCTCTTCAAACTTGGTTTTGGGCCTATATTCAGGGCGTTCAGCGTATTCACAGACGGTATTCTTCAAACTGGGCTCAGCAGACAACACCTGCAACATCTGCTCAGCATAATTTTGCCAGTCTGTAGCCATATGCAAAATGCCATGGGTTTGCAATTTTTGCGCAATGAGTTGCACAAATGGGGCTTGCACAATACGCCGCTTGTGGTGCTTTTTTTTATGCCATGGATCGGGAAAGTAAAGTTGGAAACGCGCCAGCGATTGATCGGCAAAGCATTCGCGTAACACATCGGTTGCATCCGCCATATACACACGCAAGTTGGTGATGTGCTCTTGGCCCGCACAGCTGATAATACGACCCACGCCAGGAGGGTGCACTTCAATACCGATAAAATTAATGTGCGGCTCTCGCTTTGCCATTTCCAGCAATGAGTCGCCCATGCCAAACCCCACCTCAACCACCAGCGGCTGTTCGTTGCCAAAAATGGCAGTGGGGTCGATCAAACCGTCGGCCAAACTCAAACCGTATATCGGCCACCATTGATCAAATGCTAAGCGCTGACCTTCTGTTAAACGACCGCTGCGAATAACAAAACTGCGGATGGATTTTTTATTGAATTCAGGTTTTATGTCCATGACTGTCTTAGTTAGTTTTCAATTTGCCAATGCAGGTGGCTCTGCTGTTTAAGCCACTGTCGCCAAACACTATAGTCCGGCATTGTGCACTCAACCAGCGTCCAAAATCGGGAGGAATGATTGAAATATTTGAGGTGAGCGAGCTCGTGAACAACAACATAGTCAATAACCGATTCGGGAGCCATCATAATCAACCAGTTAAATTGCAATCGGCCTTGACGATCACAACTGCCCCAGCGAGATTTGTAATGCCGAATTTTAATGCCCCGTGCAGTCAGCCCCATTGCCTCGGACCAGCGCTCAACACGAGGTGGAATATCCACGACCGCTTGATCGATAAACCAATTTGCCAATTCTATAGCACGCTCCTGACGCGTTCCAGAAGGGTTAGCGATCAGCAGTTGGTTATTTTCGAGTCGTGTCTTGCCCGCGCCAATAACTGCAATCTGCACTGGCTGGTTTAGCCAAAAAAGTGTTTCACCAGACTGGTATTGAGCGAGCTGATGATCTTGAATAATTTCCTGTTGTCTCTGCAAATGACGCTGGATCCAACGTTTTTTTTCCTTCACAAATTCGTGTATTTCCGTGAGCGGCGCTTGTACAGGAGCACTGACCTGGACTTGCCCGCGATGTACCTTAATTGCAATAGTGCGTCGCCGCGGAGATCGCTTTAGCGTTACATCAAAACCAATGTCACTGAGCAACCCGGTCATCTTGACCGTCTCAAGTGCACCAGCATTTCCAAATGCGGAGTCTGGGGGAACATATCCAAAGGTTGCGCAAGCATTAATTTAAAGCCCTTATCGCGAAAATATTCCAAATCGCGACAGAGGGTGGCAAGATCGCAAGAAATGTAAAACACATCACGCAATTTCGATTTTTTGCGAGTTAAACCTTCGCGAATTTTTAAGCCCTCTCGCGGGGGATCCAACACCAGTATTTCTGCATCGGTGTGCTGCGACCAAAAGGGCTCGAATTGTTGCTCGTCAAAAAGATCTGCAGCTACAGCCGTAACGCCGGGTAAATTTTTGTCGTTGATTGCAGCAATAGCCTCGCCAACAACTTCCACCGCAACAATATTATTGAACCCGGCTGCGGCAATGCCTTCGGTCAAATTGCCGGAACCGGCAAACAGTTCCACCACCTTGGCATTGGACGGCGAAGTCTTTAATCGGTCAGCCAACCATTGGCGCATTACCTGGTTCTGACCATCATTGACCTGACGAAAAGGTAGGCGCTGATTGAGGGATACTGCGCGTGTATCAGCTTGCTCATCGAAGTCTAATGTGGCCCACGTTTTTTTGGCCTGGGCCTCCCAAGCCGAATTAGGTAACTGTTGACGCAGATTTGTGAGAATGTGTTGAGCACCCTCTGTGAGTACTTCACAGCGATCTACATCGACCAACTCCCGCAGGCCATTGGCAACAAATCCGAGAACCTGACCATCGGTTTTCAACTGCCCACGGCCGCGATAATGGAGCGAAGATTCACTGGACAGAATCGGCTCAATGGTCGCGTTCGGCCACAAGCGCTGCAGCGCCTTAACGGCGCGATTTTGTTTGACTTGCAGTTGTGCAGCATAATCGACAAACATCCACGGGCAGCCACCGCACTGATCTGCGTTGAAGCCGTGAATGGAACAGGCCGGAGCGACACGCGCCTCACAAGGCTCTAAGAGCTCCAACAACTCCGCTTCCGCAAAGCGTTTTTTTAAGCGTACGATCCGCACTCGACCGCGTTCCCCCAACCACAGCCCAGGAACAAAAACCACAGTGCCATTGGGGTGTTCGACAACGGCGCTGCCAGTGTCGACAATGTCTTTTACAAAAGCGTCAAACTCTTCCCCAATTTTGACGTTAGCAGCGACTTTTTGGCGACTGCTATTAATCACTCGAATGGGGCGTTTGTATTTACTCATAGAGGCCTCTATTGGCTTTAAGTTAGGCCCTTATGAGGCGGACTTTTTGCTTTTTTTGTTCTTGGATTTAGGCACTTTACGCCATTCCCTTGGATCCACGTGGTAATAGTCGGCTAATTGTTGATAAAGTTCAGGGTATTCCGTGGCTAAAGGCTCCGGCTCTTCAAAAAAACTTTCACTGGCAACGGCGAAGAATTCCGCAGGATTGGTAGCACCGTATTCGTCCAATACCGATTTTTGTCCAAAATAAGCGTGGTCTACCAACGAGTTGAACTCGCGGGTCATAATCGTTGCCCAACTGCCATAAGCCCCTTTACTGTAAAGCAGTGGGGCGCCATTCATACTGCCCGACTCACCATCTAATTGATGGGCAAACTCATGAAGCACAACATTGCGACCGTCATTGAAGTCGTATACGCCCTTCTTGACACTGTCCCACGAGAGGATAATGCGACCGTTGTTCCAGGCTTCTCCTGCGAGAATATGACGTTTTTGGGAAACCACCCCGGCAGCGTCCCGCACCGTATGGCGCACGATAAATTCAGCGGGGTAAACATAGATCCAGCGCACCTGTTTAAAAGCAGATGTTGGACGATTCAACAGCAACAAACACGCGCAAGCCGCTATGGTGACTCGCATCTCTTCCGTAACCTGCAATCCGGCGCAGCCAACAAAACGTTTAAAAAACAAAAAGTGGTTAATTTGATACAACAGTTCTTGCTGCAGGGATTCCGGCATACCATCGTAAAACGGCAAGGTGCGCTTCACGAGGCTTAACCAGTTTTCTGGGAACGGCGCGGTGCGTGATTGGTACCATTTATAGCGCCACCAAAATGCTCGCACAAGCCACAAGCCGACAATGCCACCAACGATCAGGAAGAACAGTAAGGGGTCATGCATAGGTATGAAGCTCAGGGTGATATGAACCCGACATTGTACCGACTCATGGCCACGGGCAAAAGCGATGTGATCACTTGGCTAAAAATCCCTCCACTCCACCAGGGGCAGAGGGGGTCATCATGATGTCAATTTCAGCCATGATTAGGCTTGAACCCGTGGGCTCAAGCCAATCTGGGCCAATCCCGTTTACACGAAAATCGGGCATTCAAGTATTCCATCTGATCAGCCAAAATATGACGATTCGCCAAGAACAAGAATTCAAATGGGTTGGGCACAAAGGGCACTGCCAGTAATGGCATACCGGCCTGTTCTGGAGTATTAGCACCTTTTTTATGGTTGCAGCGACGGCACGCTGCCACCACATTTTGCCAATGATCACCACCGCCTTGTGAACGGGGAACCACGTGATCGCGGGTTAGATCACAGCTGGGAAAACGCGCACCACAGTACAAACACAAGTTGCCGTCTCGGCGAAACAGCAAAGCATTGTTCAAAGCCGGCGCAAAATGCAAATGCGAAACCCGTCCCGAACAGGCGACAATTGCCGCAAGCTCAACGCGACTGCGTTCACCGCAGCGATTGATGCCGCCTTGCATACGAAACGCTACGTCGCCCAATTGCCACACAATGCGTCCTTTCACGAGCATCACCACTGCCTGCTCCCGTGTGAGCCAAGTTTGAGGGTGACCTGATTGATTCAGCTGTAAAATTTTCACAACCATTTTTTACTCCTTAGTCCAGCCCCGAATCCGCCTCGAAGTCACGGATTCAGGCCTGAGTTATGATACAGCAGGGTTAATAAAATTGGTCTCATCCTTGGAGTGAAAACCAATCCTCCGCAACAGGCTTGCCAACAACCCCCGCTTACTGCGATCTCGCTCGATTAACACGACATAGCGAGGCAGAACACCGTGCTCGGCAGCCCAGTCCAACAATTCGCAACCATTGGATTTCCCCACCAAAAAATAATCCAACGCGAGTAACGTAACCGGCTCTTCTCGCAATATTTTTTTTGCTGCGCGTGAATCGGCACAATATACGTCTGCATTAAAAAAACCAGATCGTGAAATGGCCAGTCTCATGTCATTCTCCTTGTTTTAAGTTAAACCTGAATCCTCCTCGAAGTTACGGATTCAGGTCAAAAACGTCCATGTCAATCACCTCCCAATAAACATAAAAAAACCCCAGTTGTTGCCAACTGGGGTTTTCCAGGTGGCAACTATGCACACCTGTGGTCGATGGGCATATTCATTCTGAAATTGGAGTATTCAACCCCACAACAATTCGACAAATTGTTTCATCATCACGGCTATAACAGCCCCTATCCAGCACAGACAGCAACAAATCAATATGTGTCGCATTGATGTAAGGCATTTTTTCTCCAAAGGATTTATGTTTCGGTGGTGACACCATAGGTAATTTTTCAAACTTAAACAATAGAGCTTATTTTCACTTTTTTAGCCGATATATCCGTAATTTATATAGATAATAATTTCTGACAGGCGAGCGAGAACCGAATTAGGCAACCCAATATGTTTTAACCGCAGCCACCCGGCAACAGGGATTAGCTGCATAACATCAGACTAACCTACACCCCATTAATATGGTTATTATAAGAATTTATTCTTTAAATAATGTTTTATCAATGACAAAACCTCCTTATCAAAACAAAAAAACCCGAAAGGTTTTGACCTTTCGGGTTCTCGATAAATCAAACCTGGCAGATCAAACTCTGCCAGATGAAACCAGCAGTAACTAACTTATAGGCGAGGTTCCAGCAACCCCGAAAACACGAGACTGCAAACAACACATTGCGAATGGAAAATACACGTTCATCTATAATTGACTTTAAGTTAGTTTAAATTGGCGGCAGATTGTAACGCGAGCAGTCGTGCAATTACAAAAGTTTTTTCGCAAGCGCCGTCAATTTCAAATATTGAGCGATTAACGGCGCTTTATTTGGGGCCACTGAACTGCCGCGGCATACAAGAAGAATTTCTAGAGAGAATAAACCAAGGCGACCGCCATTTGTTTATCGGTACTCTCAATATTCTCTGGCACTTCCGAATTATTGGTAATACTCAAGGATACACGCAGTGCGAAGTGCTCATTTAAATTTGAGGTAAATGCCGACTCTGCCTTGGTTTTGGTATTCGCCCCGGAATCCGTCGCAATATCACTGGAGAAGGTCTGGGTAAACTTAGTATTTTTGCTAAAGCTATAACGATAATCGAACGAAGCACGGACAATGGCTGAACTTTCCGATTCGCCATCCGCCAACCAAACACCCTCAGCACTATAGACATCCTCGGTACGAGTGAAAGAAGAACCCAAACCAATACTGTAATTCCACTCTGCACTGTCTGTTTTTAAAATGCGATCGGTATAACCCGCTGCCAACGCTCCCTGGTAATCATAACCACTGAACCGGTCCTCTTCGTAAGACCCCAAAACAAACAAACCACGATGTTTTTCATTCAGCTTGTAATCCGCTTGCACCAAGAAACCGTACTTCTCGGCGGTGGTTTGTTTATCAGCCGAATTATTTGAGGCATCGACTTCATCCTCTTTGTAAATCGCCTCCGCAACATAATTATTGCGCCACTTAACAAAATCTTTCTTTACATCAACTTTGGCTTTAAAAGAAGTGGAATTTGTATTGCCAGAGGTAACTAAACCTCCCAATTCAGCATCCATACTAAATGACTTGTCGTCTTCAGCAAATGCGACAATGGGTGTCAACGCTAATACCGGCAATAGGTAAACAAAAGGCTTCATGGCTTCTCCAAGGTCAATTCAATTCAAAATGTAAGGTTAAATTTTTACAATGAGTAATCCCTATTACCACAAAATACTCGCTCCCGTCGAGAACAACGGACGCTGAAATTTACATCTGGGTTAGGTTTTATGATTGAGGGGACAGTATGACGGCATGATGCCGCAAAGCATTAGAAAAAACAAATATAAATCAATTAAATGGCATTTTTTTAAAGCTGCTCCCTGCGCCACACACAAAAAGCGTTTTTAAAACAAATCTACTGACTGTTTTTCAATTTCTCATCCAGTTGCGCGGCTCTCGCCTTCATCACATCTTCGACCTCTTTGGCTTTTTCCAGTGCCTTCAATTGCTGCTCTAGTATCACGCCCTGCAACTTTTCTGTTTCGGCTGCAGGATCCGCTTTGCCCGCGGGCTTGGACTCGCTACAGGCAGACACGCTGAGCATGACAATAAATAAAACAAGCAAAGGCCGATTCATGGCAAATTCCTCTTAAACTGTGATCACAGTATAGTCTAAACCTCTCACAGCTCGTCGAGCTGCAGCGTCACAGGGTGCATCCAATGATTGATCGGACATACTTACTCATCCTTTTTTCATAAAAAATGCGCGCAACAGATTAACCATTTTAGGGCGAGCTCAACCGCGCTGCGCCAAAGCAATCGCCCCCAATGCACCCGCTCTACCACCTAACTTCGGTGGCACGATAAATTCATCGATATCCGTATTTTCTGGTAAATAACCATTCATTTGCGCTAGGTAACTTTTATGAATCAGTGGAAATAGTACCTTTCGAGCCATTACGCCTCCGCCAAGAATGATAATTTGGGGCGAATAACACAGCGCGAGATTGACACAAAAACTGGCAAGGTAATGAGCTTGCAATGACCAAGCCGCGTGATCATCCGGCAATTTTTGAGGATTTAGCTGCCAGCGTTCGGCGATCGCAGGACCACTGGCCAAGCCCTCTAAACAAGCACCATGGAATGGGCAGTGGCCGTGGAAGCGATCATCTGAATGGCGAGGTAATAACATATGACCGGCCTCGGCATGCATAGCGCCATGAACCAACGTGCCATCCATCATGACACCAACACCAACTCCGGTACCAACGGTCACATAAAGAGCACTGTGCAGGCCCTGGGCAGCGCCCCAGCGCAATTCCCCCAAGAGCGCGCCATTGACATCCGTTTCGAAAACAATGGGCAATTTCAATGCGTCGCGAAAACGCTCCACTATGGCGGTATTTTGCCAATGGGGTTTGGGTGTTGCGGTGATGGTCCCGTAGGTACTGGACTCCGGATGCAAATCCACAGGGCCAAAGCTGGCCAAACCCAAGGATTGCAGAGGCCCCCGGTCATTTTGGATTCGGCGAAAAAATGCGACGCATTCGGCCAGGGTGTCTGCGGGAGATCCCACGGGCACTTTGTGCTCGGCGACAATATGATCCGGAGATGAAGCCACAATACATTTAAACTCTGTACCTCCGGCATCAATTCCCGCAAATAACTCGGTCGTCATAGTATCACGCTAGTTAAAATTAGCTTGCGCGTAACTGAGTGACTCAGCTTCCGGCTTATCCAATTGATCAACATCCACTAACTCTTGATCGACAAAACTTTGGTGTAACTCAATCGCGGGCAACAAAACATAATCCGCATAGTTGCAACCAATAACCCCAGGCTTAACCTGCTTTTCCTTTTGTGCAGCCGCTGAAATATGGCCATGCCCCTCTGCCAAAAATTCCAACATAGGCTTATAGCCTGGCTCCCACGCCTGCACGCCGGGGAAAACCATATTGAGTGCAGCAAGAATTCGCAACCCGGAGTAATCCAAGTCGCCCCAAAAATACGCGGTGACAGGGTTATTGCCCAACCAAAACGCCTCAAACTGTTTCCGTATGGCCGCTGAGGGCTCACCTATAAAGCTAAAAATGGCCTGGCCCGGCTCCCTCACGCGCTGTGCGGTGCCGCGAAAACCGCCCATATTGATCAAGCCGACACCAGGTAGTGCACGCTGCAAGAGCGCGACGAAAGTATCTTGATTTTCGATAAACAGAATTTGGTCTAAGTCATCGGGCAAGTAGACCGGCAGCAGCACAGGTCGCGGCAATAAGTTGTGAAACAAAGAGGGGAATGTGGCGCGAATCAGACCTTCAGAATGATCTAAAAATTTGGAATTCCCCCAAAAACATTTGGCCGAAAGCTGTCGCAATGTCATAGGCCGGGTTAAAACCCCGACGATTGAGGCAAAAGCCCCAGCCAGCTGCCCATAACTGCGACCGGGAAATTGCAGTACATTCATTTTCAATGCGTCGCCTTCATCTTCGAAGATATGCTGGTATTTTTGCAGCGCAGTGCTCCACAGATGATATTGAGGGTCAAAACCGGGTCTTTGCAACCACTCACGCAACTTGCCCTCCGCTTCGTAAACCAAGTCGATACGGCCATCGTCGTAGACGTTATAACCGGTGCGCTGACGTCGCAACTTAAGATCCAACACCCCCATATGAGCAAGTTGTTGCAGGTCATCCCACACCAAATCCACTTGGCTTTGATCTGCGAAGTCGTAAAGTTCTGGGGTTTCTTTGGGGCCGCATTTGAGTTGTAGGCGCATCCTGCCGGCATCCGCCTTGTCCAGCAGTCGGTGCAACAGCGCGTAAGTTTCTTCGGCCAACAGTGGTTGTTCAGACATCAGGCTACTCCTTTTAGAAGTCACAGTATCGAGGTCACAAACAAAAAAGCCGCGAGTTTCGATCGCGGCTTTCAGATTCATCGAGTCACAGGATCTAAGCTTCCATCATCACCCGGACTTTCTTCATGGCATTTTTCTCCAATTGACGAATGCGCTCAGCGGAAACGCCGTACTCAGCAGCCAAGTCGTGCAGAGTGGCTTTGTCGTCGTTGAGCCAGCGCTGCTGCAAGATATTGCGACTGCGATCATCCAACTGCTCCAACGCCAATTCCAAACTGGAGACACTGCTGCTTTCCCAATCGGCATCTTCCAGCATAGTTGCAGGATCAAAGCGACGGTCCTCCAAGTAGTTGGCGGGAGCTTGATAGGCGCTGTCATCGTCGTCGTCAACACCGGCATCAAAGCCCGCATCATAGGATGACAAGCGGCCTTCCATCTCTTGGACGTGCTTAACATCAACATTCAAATCTGCGGCAACGGCTTTAGCTTCATCCAACGTCAACCAGCCCAAGCTTTTCTTTTGACCGCGCAAATTGAAAAACAATTTGCGCTGAGCTTTGGTCGTCGCGATTTTGACTATGCGCCAGTTGCGCAGGATAAATTCGTGAATCTCAGCCTTGATCCAATGCACAGCAAAAGAGATCAAGCGCACGCCTTTCTCTGGGTTAAAGCGTTTTACGGCCTTCATTAGGCCAACATTACCTTCCTGCACCAGATCGCCTTGTGAGAGACCATAGCCAGAATAGGATTTCGCAATATGAACGACAAAGCGCAAATGAGCCATCACCAAACGGCGGGCTGATTCCAAGTTGTCGCGATAATACAGATCCTCTGCCAATTCTTTTTCTTCGTCTGCAGACAGGATGGCGAAGCCGTTAACCGTTTGAATATAGGCACTCAGGTTCTGACCGGGAGCGAGCAAACCGACAGGCTGTAAGTTAGT
>JBNKFP010000040.1:0-15077 GCA_050289365.1 Cellvibrionaceae bacterium
CATTTAACGATAAAAATTATGCGCCCTTGTGGGCAGAGAAAGTGTTATGAAACCTGAAAAATTAGTGATATTTGATACAACCTTGCGTGACGGTGAGCAGAGCCCCGGCGCGTCGATGACCAAAGACGAGAAAGTGCGTATTGCCAAAATGTTGGAGAAAATGCGCGTGGATGTCATTGAAGCGGGATTTGCCATTGCTAGTAATGGGGATTTTGAAGCAGTTCGGGCAGTCGCTCAGGCAGTAAAAGACTCCACCGTTTGCAGTTTGGCTCGCGCCGTTTACGCCGATATTGATCGCGCCGGAGAAGCTTTAAAAGGGGCGAATGCCTCGCGAATCCACACTTTTATAGCGACGTCTCCAATTCATATGAAATATAAGTTGAATATGGATCCCGAGCACGTACTGGAGCAAGCGGTAAAAGCCATCAAGCGAGCTCGACAGTACACTGACGATGTGGAGTTCTCTCTGGAAGACGGCAGCCGTTCTGAATTTGATTTTATGTGTCGCATAACCGAGGCGGCCATTGCGGCTGGTGCAGGTACAATCAATGTACCCGATACAGTGGGCTACGGTGAGCCAAGTGAATATGGCGCCATGTTCCGGCGTTTGATTGAAGCTGTGCCCAATTCGGATAAGGCGATTTTTTCTACTCATTGTCACAATGATTTAGGTTTGGCAGTCGCCAATTCTCTGTCGGCTGTGATGAATGGTGTGCGCCAAGTGGAGTGCACCATCAATGGCTTGGGAGAGCGTGCGGGCAATGCGGCTTTGGAAGAAGTGGTGATGGCAGTCCGCACCCGCAAAGACGTGTTCCCGGTCTACACCGATGTGGTGTCTGAACACATCGTTCCGACCTCTCGAATCGTAGCGACGATTACGGGATTCCCAGTTCAGCCCAATAAAGCCATTGTCGGCATGAATGCTTTTGCACACGAGTCGGGAATACACCAAGATGGTGTGCTGAAGCATCGCGAGACATACGAGATCATGCGCGCTGAAGATGTTGGCTGGAATACCAATAAAATTGTGTTGGGCAAGCACTCCGGTCGTGCCGCAGTGAAGGCGCGATTTGAAGAATTAGGTATCACTTTCGAAACCTCCGAGCAATTGGCCGTGGTGTTTGACCGCTTTAAATCTTTGGCGGATAAAAAACACGAAATTTTTGATGAGGATTTGCATACGTTAGTGGCGAATGCTCAGCCCAGTGATGTGGCCGAAGTTTATCAATTAGTGGAGTTGGAAGTGTGTAGTCGAACCGGAATCAAGCCCCAAGCCAATATTGTTTTGAGCGTGAACGGCGAGCGGATGAGTGCGACGGCAGAGGGCAGCGGTCCTGTTGATGCGACATACAAGGCTATTGAACATATTGCCAAGAGCCACACCGATCTATTGTTGTATTCGGTTAATGCCATTACTCAGGGTACGGATTCCCAGGGAGAAGTGACGGTGCGATTGGAGCGCAGAGGTCAGATCGTCAATGGTCTGGGTTCCGATACGGATATTGTCGCCGCTTCGGCAAAAGCCTATTTACATGCTTTAAATTTGCTGGAGTATGGTGCATCCCGTTCTCATCCTCAGCGTGATGGGGTGTAACCCGCGTGAACGAGCGTCAGAGAATGCAGTATTTGGACGTCTTGGGCGTTGACTGCTTTGTACCTCGCTGGGTATTGCCAGGTGCTAAGCCTTCAACTCAAGCGCAGCTGCCTGTGGCGCTCAAATCTGTCGCACCGGTTTCGGCGAGCACTGCGGTGACGGAATCGATCGTCGCGGTAGCTGTGCCAGAGCCACAGGGCGCTCCCGTTCATGTTGGATCGATTATCGAAGAGCTGACCGGCAATCCGGCGCACACTGAAAAAGCCGTCAAACCAACGGAAGAGCAAAAGCCGGACGAATCAGTCGAAGCACAAGCCGCAGTGCAGTTTTCCTTGAGCATCTGGCGTGTGTCTGACCGTTTATTGATATTGGATTCCCGTTTACCCAAGGAGGCTCTGCCAACGCAGGCCCTGCTCAATAATATTGTTAAAGCCAAGGGCTGGCAATTGTCCTCAACCAAACCTGAGGTGCTGAATTGGCCTATGTTTTCCGGGTTTAACCAAGGGGGCGGTTGGACTGAAGCCAGCGAATTGGTCAGTGCCTTTTTGCATGCTCGATTGGATCATCAGCCAGCCAAGTATTTATGGCTTATGGGATCGAGCGCTTATGCCTCGGTTGTGGCACAACCGAATGCCTATCAAAATGCTCTGGGTCACTCGACTGACAATACGGAATTGGGAAGTTTGATGGTGGTGTTGCCCAGTTTGGCGGATATGCTAAAAAATCCCGAGTTGAAGCGACTCACCTGGGAAGCAATTCGTGATCTCAGCTAATACAAGGCATCAACATGGCTCGTTTGGTCTACCCGGAAACTTCCACTTTATCTGTCTGCGATTGCGACTTCTCCATTGGCAATCTTGGCGAGGCTGATCTGTCAAAGTGGTTCAGTCTTGAGCGCCAGCACCATGCCCACCCCTGGTCGGAACAAAATTTAAAAAGCTCATTGGCGAGTCATCAGTGTATAGGCCTTTGGTGGGAACAGGAATTGGTGGGCGCTGCGGTCCTTTCTTTTGTGGTTGGCGAAGCGGAGTTGTTATTATTCGTTCTTCATCAACGGTGGCGGGGAAAAGGTGTTGCATCGAGTTTTTTAAGGAATCTGATGACGGCTTCCAAGCTCTTGGCCCAGACGATGTTTTTGGAAGTGAGGGAGGGTAATTTACCTGCCATTTATCTCTATGAATCGTGTGGTTTCAATCAAATTGGCTGCCGTGATAACTATTATCCGGCCGCCAAAGGTCGTGAAGCAGCATTGATTTTTGCCGCAGAATTGTGAGCCAATGGGATCGAGGTCCGTTAATGTACTCTGTTGAGCAGAGTTCAGTTTTTGCGTGAAGGAAGGTTACGCCAATGTAAGCAAATATAAAAAGGATTCCAGCCTAAGGCTGGACCGATTTTTCTAGCGGCGCGTTCCTGGGGCTCCCCAGACGCACAGATTTGCCCGGTTTGATGAGCAGTCAAGCCAATTTGGGCGTTATACACGCGCGTCGATTGCGCGTAACAGAGGTTTTTAGCGATGTCTTCAAGCTCATTAGCAGAAGCGATTCAAAAGCGGCGAACTTTCGCCATTATTTCTCACCCGGATGCGGGTAAAACCACCATTACTGAAAAACTGTTGCTGTTTGGGAATGCCATTCAGTTAGCCGGTTCGGTCAAAGGCAAGCGTGGCCCCCATGCCAAATCCGACTGGATGACCATGGAGCAAGAACGTGGTATCTCGGTCACCTCCTCGGTGATGCAATTCCCCTATAAGGAACGCATTGTGAATTTGCTGGATACGCCGGGGCACGAAGACTTTTCGGAGGATACCTACCGAACTTTGACTGCGGTGGACTCGGTTTTGATGGTAATCGACGGAGCAAAAGGTGTAGAGGATCGGACGATTAAACTGATGGAGGTGTGTCGATTGCGCGACACACCAATTTTATCCTTCATCAATAAAATGGACCGTGATATTCGCGATCCAGTGGAAGTGCTGGATGAAATCGAATCCGTATTGAAAATTGCCGCTGCGCCAATTAACTGGCCCATTGGCATGGGCAAAGAGTTTAAAGGTGTCTACAACCTCTATACCGATACCATTCATGTTTTTCAATCCGGTAAAGGTCACACCTTACCGGATGATATTCAAATCATCGGTTTGAATAGCACTGAAGCGGATGAATTTTTGGGTATTTATGCGCAAGATGTGCGCGATGAAATCGAATTGGTTCGCGGTGCCACCAATGAGTTTGATTTGGAAGCCTATTTAAGTGGAGCATTAACACCAGTCTTTTTCGGTACGGCGCTGGGTAACTTTGGTGTACGGGAAATGTTAGACGGGTTTGTTGAATGGTCGCCGAAACCTCTGGGACGTCAAGCGGATGTGCGTTTTGTTGAAGCGGCGGAACCCAAATTTTCCGGTTTTGTTTTTAAAATTCAAGCCAATATGGATCCTAAACACCGTGATCGAATTGCCTTTATGCGCATCTGTTCTGGGCGCTACGAACAGGGCATGAAAATGTTCCACGCCCGCTTAGGAAAAGACATAAAAATCAGCGATGCAGTGACGTTTATGGCTGGCGACCGCAGCGCTGTCGAAAACGCCGTAGCAGGCGATATTATTGGCTTACACAATCACGGAACCATTCAAATTGGCGATGCTTTTAGTGAGGGGGAGCCGATTAAATTCACTGGTATTCCTCATTTTGCACCAGAATTATTCCGTCGCATTCGATTGCGGGATCCGTTAAAACTGAAACAATTGCAAAAGGGCTTGCAACAATTGTCGGAAGAGGGATCCACCCAGGTCTTTTTTCCCTTGAATAATAACGATATTGTGGTCGGTGCAGTAGGTGTTCTGCAATTTGAAGTGGTGGCATATCGCTTAAAAGATGAATACAAAGTCGAAGCCATTTACGAGCCGGTAGGCGTCGCCACAGCGCGCTGGGTTGAGTGCGGTGACCATAAAAAATTGGAAGAATTCAAACGTAAATGTGGAGATCATTTGGCCATTGATGGCGGTGGACATTTGACCTATTTGGCACCGTCACGGGTAAATCTATCACTTTCTGAAGAGCGCTATCCCGATGTGACATTCAGTGCAACCAGAGAGCATTGATTCGACTAAGTTATGTTGGATGATCTCACTCCCGAATTGCCTGACGCAATACCGCGTAAAGGTAATTCGGTTACCCGTTGTTTGGGACGTTGGTTGTTGCGTCTTTTAGGTTGGCGAGTAACCGGTGAATTTCCCCGTCAGAAAAAATTGGTTATAGTGGTTGCGCCACATACCTCCAATTGGGATTTTATTACGGCTATGGCAGGTATTTTAGCAGTAGGCATCCGGGTCAACTTTTTAATGAAAAAGGAGGCCTTTATTTGGCCGCTAAAGCCGTTTTTCATTTGGCTTGGCGGTATTCCAATTGATCGCAGCGCCACCGAGAATACGGTTGAACAGATTGTCAGCCACTATGAAAATCATGACGCATTGTGGTTAGCCATCGCCCCGGAGGGGACACGAGATAAAGTCGATAACTGGAAAACCGGATGTGTGCGTATAGCAAAAAGCACCGATATTCCATTGCTTCTGGTTATGTGGGATTATCCTGAGAAGCGACTGGTGATCGACAGAATTTGGCCACTGAGTGAAAATGCGGCGGAAGATATGATGGCTATTCGGGCCTATGTGCGGTCCCATTATCTTGGACGTCACCCAAATAAACAATAAAGTTTACGAAGCTGTTTTTAAGGGAGAGTAATGCCATGAGTAATCTAACACCCGTCGCCCGTTTTCTCATTCTCGCGGCATGCTTTGTTGTTATTGTCGCAGGAATGCGCCAAGCCGAGCAGCTCTTGGTTCCATTTTTACTCTCTTTGTTTATCGCCGTGATTTCGTCTCCGCCCTTGGTTTGGTTAAAACAACGCGGTGTACCCAATGGTTTGGCCATCGTCTTTATTATTGCTCTCGTGGTGGTTGCCGGAATGGTGGTGGGCATTGTGGTTGGCTCGTCGATTTCGTCGTTTAAATCAGAAATGCCTTATTATCAGGCACGTTTGGTGGAGTTAACCAGTGTTACCTTCAGTAAATTAGAGCAGATGGGATTCAAACTGGATTTGACACAATTGAAAGACAGCATTAATCCGTCCGCTGCGCTGTCCTTGGCCGGGGCTACTTTAGCCTCGTTCGGCAATGTTATGACCAATGCCTTGATGATTCTGTTGACGGTGGTTTTTATTCTTGCAGAAGAAGTGGGCTTTGCCGCAAAAATGCGACTTGGCAATCCAAACTGCGAGAAAACATTAGCCGCGGTGGGGCGCTTTACCCAAAGCGTTAACCGTTATATGGCCATAAAAACATCCTTGAGTTTATTGACCGGAGTGGTGGTGATGGTATGGCTGTGGTTACTTGGTGTGGATTATTTTGTACTCTGGGGAATGTTGGCGTTTTTATTAAATTTTGTACCCACTTTAGGTTCCGTTCTCGCCGCAGTGCCAGCGGTGCTGTTAGCTTTGATTCAACTTGGTGTAGGCGATGCGTTATTGACAGGGCTGGGTTTTGTGGTAATTAATTTTGTCGTCGGTAATGTGCTCGAACCGCGCATTATGGGAAAGGGGTTGGACTTATCGGCCTTAGTTGTATTTTTATCTTTGGTGTTTTGGGGCTGGGTATTGGGTCCAATTGGCATGCTACTTTCGGTACCCCTGACGATGACCGTAAAAATTGCGTTAGAGAGTTTTGAGGAAACCCGTTGGTTGGGTGTCATGTTGGGGTCGGGTAAAAGTGCGGGTATCCAATTTGAGCAGCTAAAAAAGCAATATGATTTGAGCCAATTGAGTTTGAGTATGCCGGATACCCAAAAAGATAAACCCTAACCCCTCAAAACTTTTGTTGGTATTCCTGTCTTCGTCCAATAATGTCTAAAGCCGCTACTCGATAGGCTTCAGCCAGGGTGGGGAAATTAAAAATACTCTCGACAAAAATATCGACGTTTGCCTTGGTCAGTAAGGCCATTTGGCCAATATGGATTAATTCCGTGGCTCCTTCACCGACAATGCTGACCCCCAGTACTTTTTCGCCGAGTCCGTCACAAATAATTTTAAGCATGCCTTGTTGGCATCCCGAAATTTGGCCGCGAGCGATTTCATCAAATTGGGCAATACCGACCATGATGTTAGGGTCGTCACGTCGGGCTTGGGTTTCACTCAGGCCGATTGATGAAAGTTCCGGTATGGAATATATACCCGTCGGAATGGTTTGACTCATGGTTCCGATCGGTAAATGCAGAGCATTGCAAACCGCACGGCGCCCCTGTTCCATTGACGCCGAGGCAAGTGAGGGGGCTCCAATGATGTCTCCAGCGGCAAAAATTCCGGGGATATCCGTTTCTAAATTGTCATTGACGCTGATTAAACCTCGTTGATTCAGCTGCAAATCAGCAGCTTCTATGTTTAATCCCGCAACATTTGCAACCCGCCCTGCGGCGCAGAGCAATTTATCACTGCGGATTTCTGTACCGTCCTCAAGCGTGATGATGACAGAATCGAAACCATTCCAGTGCGCGCGAGTCACGTTGGTGTTTCCTATCCAGGTTCCGCCCATACTCTCAAAAGCATTGATAAACGTTAAGGATAAATCATCGTCTAAAAAGCCCAACGGTTTGGGGTATTTATCTATCATGGTCACATTCACGCCTAGCGCTTGAAAAATTGATGCGTACTCGCTGGCAATGACGCCGCCCCCAAGTACTGTCAGGCTGTGGGGGAGGTAGAGCATGGATAAAATGGAGTCACTGTCGAAAATGTGCTCGTGGTCTATTTCTATATGGTCTGGGTGTCGGGGAATGGATCCGCAGGCAATGACAATGTAGTCGAAGGTGAAGGTGGTTTTATTGTTGCGAACATCCGTTACTATCACCGATTTTGTGTCAAGAAACTGCGCTTTACCGTGAATTAAGTCAACTTCATTGCGCTCAACTTGTTTACGCATATAGTGGTCGTGGGCTTCCAGTACGTCTTCCAAACGGTTAATCAGGGTCGCCAGTTCTATCTCTTCGGGTAATTCAAAATGGGCTAGTTCAGCGTTCAGGCGCATATTTTTTACGCGCAGAGCATTTTCCCTGAGTGTTTTTGAGGGAATGGTACCTCTGTGTACGCAAGAACCACCCAGCTCCCTATCGCGTTCAATCAAGGCTACAGACCGACCCACTTTCGCAGCTTGAATCGCCGCTTTCTGGCCCGCCGGGCCGCTGCCGATAACCACCAAATTATAGTGTTGTGTGTCACTCATACGGACATGGCCTCAACGGTATTGTTGACTGAATCCGCATGTTCCGTGAGCCGTTCAATATCGTCCACATAGAGATTAAGGTCGGCAAATACTGGGTACGCCAAGAAATCCGCTTTGGGTAGGGCTATTCGGCCTTCAATTTTGCTGAATTGTGCGGCAAAGTGCGCGCCCGCAACAACTACCATGGTTTGTTCTTTTGCTTTGCCTGCCATTTGGTAATCGCCAAAATGATCGACAATTTCACAAACAATGGTGGGCATTTCCCAAAATCGCACTACTTTTTGGCTGAGTAGTGAATCATATTGTTCGACTACGGCGAGTAACGCTTGATGGGAAAGAAGTTTCGCTCCGCGGTGGGCGATTTCGAGAGCAGCTTGGATAGCAACCGGTCGTCCTATGTTGTGTAGCAATCCGGCTAAAAACGCGGCTTCAACATTGCGTCGACAGGCCCGTGCGACTTCTTTGGCCCAAACGCCACAGTGTAGCGAAAACTTCAATTGTTCGGCGATGAATTCGTTGTAGCCTGGCGCGTTAAACATCTTGGAGTTGACAGAGGCTGCGAGAGCAATATCTGAAATGATTCTCATACCAAGACGAGCGATCGCTTGTTGCAGCGATACCAGTGTGGTGTTTGGGCTGTAGGTGGCCGAATTGGCGATCCGCATGACATGTCCCGCTAAGGGCTGGTCGCTTTGAATGAGTTTTGCTAAATCTTCAGCGTCTGAACTGGGATCTTGAGTAAGCTGGATCACCCTGCTGGCTACCCTGGGTAACATTGGTACATCAATGGCGTTATCGGCAATGCGCCGCTGAAGGGAAGTGGAGAGGGTTTGGATAATTGCAGCATTTTCCATATTCAGATCCCGATGTAATCTGTAATGATTCGAGCGACCCCATAGCGAAGCGGATGTCTATTAAATTTAGACTTTAAACCTCGTCTTTGCACGATAATTCCTAAGCGGATGCTTGGTCATGCATACTCTTTGCTATATTGATTTGAATCTATAGTTAAAAAAGATCTTTCTCTCGCGGATATATTGGGATGCTCAAAAAATAAGCGGGCTAAGTTGGTATTTACTATTCGGATTGACTAGATTTACTAAGTAGTCGCTAATGTGCTTTGGTTCAAGCAATTATCGAGAACAGTGTCGGCAGGTATTTGTTAGCCGGATCACAGTTGAAAAACAATGAATGTCATTCGAAGTGATGGATCTCTTATGTCATATGAAGTGTTGATGTTTAGCAAGAAGTTGTCACAACTTGGCGAGCACGTATTAGAGTTTTTTAAGGCCGAAGTGGTTGAGTCCTCCGACCAAGTCCTGGCCCGAATTGGTGAGAAAAACTACCGTGCAGTGGTTTGGGATACGGTGAATGAACCTGAGTTCGAATTGGAAGAGTGCAAAAGTTTGCTTGCCAACGATTCGATGAAATCCATTCCCGTAATTCTTTTGACAACACTTAGCGACGTGAAAGCCAAAGTTAAAGCATTTGATTTTGGCTGCGATGATTTTGTCGACAGTAGCACCAGTCCTGATGAAGCGTGCGCGCGGATCACCAAAAGTATTTTTCATCAAATTGCCAATGTTCAACTGAGTCAGCGTTTAGCTCAGGCAACTGAAACTGCCAAAAGTGCGATGGTGAATAACAGTGATCTTGGTGCTAACATTCAATTTCTTCTGCAAGTTCATGCTTGCGACAATGTTGATCAGTTGGGACAACAATTTTTCGCTACGGTCGAGCGTTATGGGTTGGCCTGCAGCCTACAAATGCGCAGTGAAATGGGTATTAAAAATATGGAAGCCCACGGAATGGCGAAGGATTTAGAATCGCAGCTGTTGTTGCAATTGAAGGATGAGGGGCGCTACGTTGATTTTGGGCGCAGAACCATTGTCAATTATGATCGAGTATCACTTCTAATTAAAAATATGCCACTGGATGATCCAGGTAAGTATGGGGCTATTAAGGATAATACGTTTTGTTTGGTACAGGGCGTCAATTCCCGAATTCTTGCGTTGGAAGACCGCCATAAGTTGTTGGCAGAAAAAGACTCACTGCACAAACTTTCAATTGATGTCAAAACCGTAATTAGCGCGCTTCAGCACTCCTATCAGGATGTCATGAGTAATATTGTCAATGAAGTGGAAAATGCCACAGAAAAAATCCAACACAGACTACCTCACCTCGCCTTGACGGAGGCAGATGAGGAGTATATTGATCAAATAGCGGAAGTGTTGGTGCATCAAACCAACAGCATCTTTAATGAAGGCCTAAAAGTTGATGAGCTTTTCATGCGCCTTGAAGGTGCCGTTGAACGCAGTTTGGACTCGGTTATGGCTCCTTCAGTTTCAGCGCCTAAAGAACCGCCTCCGGCGCAAGACAGTATTGTCGAGTTGTTTTAAACTGCCGCTTCAAGTCTTATATCTGGAATATCTCTTTTGTAATCTTGTAAGGAGAATAGGTTATTAAGAGCGTCCATCTCAATATCGTAAGGTAGATTTGGGCTTTACTGGTTCGTGGACTACAATCAAGAGAGCTGCTGGTTTTTTAGATGAGATCTTAGTGCTTTGCTATAGAAGCAGTTTAATCTAGTAAAACAAGCAGTTGTCAGTTTTGTCCACGGGTGATCAACGCAATATGTACGAAGATTTAAACAGCATTGACGTTAGCCAAAAAGAGGAAAACAAAGACCTTATATGGGATTTGGATACCTTTAAACAGCGGAAGATTGCACACGAATTTGTTTTGAATTTTGAAAATAAATTGTGTGTTTTTTCTGGTACTGTGGCGCAGCTGTACACCAATTACAATATCTTTATGCCGGCTGAAGAAAATAGTCGACTGGTGATTTTACCCAATCCCTACGCCCATCACGATATTTTTCATGGCATCCCGGATTCAGCCGTCAAAGCCACGGGACTTTATATTGTGCCAGGTAAAAAAGGTGAAATGCTGTTGCGTATTCCTTTGCGTACGGGCAGCAATCCTTTTCGGCTGGTACCATTACAAGTGGGTTTTCGTTTGATTAATCAGCGTCGACCGCCGCACTTACCGCTGTTGCCGGTATTGGTTAAGGGAGATTTGCGCGAACTTGATGCGCGAACGCCGTGTTTGCACTTGCACGCCATTTCTCTCAGTAATCTCGTCGATCTTTCACCTTTAGAAGTCAACGAAATTCGTCGTACAATCCTGGATCGTATTAAAGCACTTGGTTAGCGAAAGTGTCCCGTGTGGTGTATTTGCTACGCAGTGGATTGCCAGAGGTGCGGTTACGGTTGCAGCGTTAATCCATTCCACTTGCGAGCCCCAAAGGCACTCGTAATCCGCCAAGTAACTCATTTCTTATCTCAGCCGAAAAACCACTGGCACGGTGAAAATATAGGTATCGCCTTTCACTTCTTGGGGGAGGGCAGGATAAGGGCTTGCTCTTGTAACAGCCCTTGATGCCGCTTTGTTGAGTTGTTCGAATTTTGATTTTTCTAAGAATTGAATGTCGATTACCTTGCCATTGCGAGCGAGGGTCACGGTCAAGCGTACCGTACCTTCCTGACTGTTGCGCACAGCGATTTTAGGGTATTTAACGTAATTTCCCGTCCACTTGGTGATCTTGGAAATATACAATTGTTCGCTGAGCAAGGCTTCTGCCGTAAAGGAATAATTTTTGTCTTCTTCGTCAAAGATGTTCTCATCATCAAACAGATCATTTTCGTCTAATACAATACTGGTTACGGACGAAGAACTGCTTTTGACTGAGCTGATGGATTTCGATTGGCTAGTCGATGCAGATGAAGCCGGTGGTGCGGATGCATCAGATTTTTGGGTTCCCAATGCGGCTGTTTGGATAGGATGCGTTGCCGTTGGTCGAGATGAGGTGGTACTACTACTTTGGTCGGTAGTCTTAGCTGTAGAAGTCTCTTTATTAAGCGCGGCGGAGATAAGCTCAATGCGTTCAGGGGCAGGGTGGATTGCGCGAAACCGTTGAAACAGCGCATCCGGCACATTGCCTTCGGAAAGCAAACCCTCCTTGAAATCAGAGGATAGGGGAACTGGTCCCAACCATGTGCGCAATAACAGATCAAAAAATTTACGGTCTTTGATTTGCCCTAACTTTAAGCTGTTGATAAAAATCAGTGTGCCATCGGTTTTATTGCGTTCGATCCGTAGAATATCGCCGGCTTTTAATTTTATCCGCATAAAATTGCCGAAATCAGCCAAGTTTTGCGCCTGCTGTTCGATTTCCCTTGAGCCTGAATTGATGGCTATACCTTCTATCCACTTGCGATTAAATCGGCGGGCGTAGATGTTGTCGGTAATAATGCGCATTTCCATTGCTTTATCTTCATCTTTCAGTAGCAATTCGCGTGCGTCTTTGGTAACGGTTTCGGCGTAAATAGCGGCAATAAACTGTTCGCTTCCCAGCTCGTTGTGCACCGCCATACCATTCAATTGCGGCATGGCAAACGCTCTGTTAGCAACAAGGCTGCAACCTATTGCGATCAAAAATAGTGCGCTTTTGATCAATGGTATGAAGTAATCACTTGACGTTCGGTATGTTGTTTCTCGCACAGTAACTTTCTCGTGTCACTACATCTATAAATTTTGGTTTTTGCCCAGTTTTATCTAAACCTGTTTGAAGTCTATGACAACTCTGCCAGTTATGGTCTTTCTTTTTGCCAAACCGTTTGATGGTTTGCTGAAAATTTAACCCTGAACATGGGTAAATTGGGCGTATTTACCTTAACTTGATACTGAACCCTTAACTTTACATGGTTTTTTTACTGGTGCAAGGCTGAACTGAATCTGAATTCTCATCGACTTAGGTTGACTTGATGATTGGGATTGCGATTCAGTATACATATTTACGTGATCGACCTAGCCAGTACAACTTATCATAGATAAGAATGCAATGAATTGCTGAACTCCTGACGAGTGCTATGGGGGCTTAACTCGAATTTGTATATTGAGTGAGCGAATCGCGATTTTCAGTTATAGTTAGGTTGAATTAAAGTGACTCGTTGAGACTTTCATTAGCGCCTATACTGAACACAATACCTATATTGTTCATATTTTCCTTTTTGTGAGGTTCGTTGTTTGGATGTCTACCCCCTAAGTCGGTGTCCTGATGAGGCTATTGACGCTATTTTGCACACATTAGCGCTGTTTAAAGCAGTGTATCAGTTTGACCCCAAGCAATTTCAAGTTCTGGTTAATCATTCTCAGCTGCTTGATCTTGGGCCAGGCGAAGCGGTTTTGGAAGAGGGGCAAGTGGATACTTGGCTGTATTTTTTATTGAAAGGCGGATTGGCGGTCTATGCTGGGGAGCCTCAATTGAAGCGCGTCAATGCGATTACACCGGGTGAGCTTTTTGGTGATATGGCAGTGTTGCTCCATCATTTTCGCTCTGCCACGGTCGTTGCCGATACGCGCCATCGACGCAGTATTGTGCTGCGGTTGGATTTTGCCATTTTCGGAGAGTTAAGTGATTTCTCCACGGTATCACTTCCGGTAAAACTTGTTTTTTATAAGTCGATGGTACACAACTTACGTTGGAAGATTGAAGTCTATCGCGGCCAATATCCCAATCATCGGTTTTTCAGTGATCATCGCAAAATCAAACTCTACAGCGGCCTGCCAAACGGCATTGAAGAGTTAGTAAGCCTTGAGGATCAGGCTCGCAGTTTGGCTGAGCTTTTGACCTCTTGGAATTTGGCTCTAACGGCCGAAGAAACCCGATAGAAAGCCATTCATCACGGGTCCAATTCGCCATAAATCATCTATGCTTAAGTAAGTTGCCCCTCGTTCATGAAGCTGGGTTTTACGTTGGAGTCCAGCGTATAACCGCTCCGGTTCGAGAGGCTTTAACATATTTGGGGCATGTGATATGCGAGCGCCTGAAACGATTGACTTCTCTGACCTTGGTTTGCAACTGGGTCAACCGTTGGAAATGTTGGTTGATTTGAACCAAAAGGGTTCTATATGCCTCTGTGAGGTTATTGGCTACCTGGCTGGAGAGAGCCTAATTATTGGTCCTCCTCGTGATTCGGGTGCGCTGCCGTTGTTGGAAGAGGGGCAGCGAGTGGCTATACGGGTAAAAACGCCCAGTGGTATTGCCTGTTTTCAAACCACAATACTATTTATAGCTGAAATTCCGACCTTGATGGTCTACTTGGATCACCCTCCTAAAATAAAATTTCGCGAGCTTCGCGGTGCTGCCCGAGCTACAGTCAGTTTGCCCGTTCTCGTTGATAACTTGACGGATACTCAATTTTCAACCATTGCGGGCAGGATTGTGGATATCAGTAAAACGGGAGCTCGGCTTGAAATGTGCGATGCGATGGGGGCGAAAAATCAGCTTGTCAAAATTAAATGCAAAATTTTAATCGGGGATATCGAGCGTCGATTAGAAATTAAAGCGAAAGTTATCTCCCAGGCAAGTCGCAGCAGTGGTTACATTTACGGGGTCGAATTTTGTGATGCTGAAGAAGAGATGCTACTGATATTGTTGGCATACGTGTATCAGGTGATGGCTCTTGGTCAGTTGCAGACAGTCTATTAGGTTGCTGCTGGGGATGTGCTTCATTTGCCCAGTCTTCGGGCTGGAGGATGATCGTTTGTGGTTGCCTAAAAGTTATCAAAAATATTACTTACCCCTAGTCAGTTCAGCTCAGGCGGCGGAATCCATTGATCGATGCATGGAAGTGATTGAAGGCACCATTGATCTTGAGCAAAGTCAGCCAGATCACCCTATATTTCGCATCGTATGTCGCCAAGAAAATAAAATGAGTTATGTGGAAATGGTCGACGGAATCAGCTACGAAACCCTGACGACCCCCAAAGTTGTCGAGCCGATACTGACGGAGGCAGAAAGAGAAGCACTGCGAATTCAGGAGGAGGCAAAAAAGGCGAAGATGCTAGAGCGAAAAGCCAAAGACTTCTGGGTAAAGTGCGACCATGTACTGAAAACACGTACGCGCATGATGGTCAATTTGCAGTGGCTAACTCCCATGCCTCCCCAACCTGTATCGGTCAGTGAAGAAGATGCCGAGTTTAAAGTGAATTTTGATGCAGAAAATATGTGGGGAAAGGCGCTGCATTACGAGGCTCTGTGCACCGTAACCTCGACGGCACCCGCCGAAATAATTGTGCGTAAACGCCAATGATTATAGTGAAAATGAAGTCGGGTTGTGCTCGCTAATTGATTTTCGATCTGTTTGTATATAC